>NZ_JBEXUP010000013.1:0-103100 GCF_040614375.1 Nonomuraea sp. NPDC005983 | reverse complement strand
CGGGCGCGGCGCTGCTGGCAGGCGCCGCTGGGGTGCTCGCGCTGATCCCGTACGTGCTGCGGGCCGCCCCGCTCTTCGACCGGGCCAGGGTCCTGGACGTGGTGAGCAGGCAGGTCGCGGCCTACCGGCCGGAGGTCATCCTGTACTTCTCCGGCGCCACCGAGGCCGCCTACCAGGCCAGGATGTGGCTGTCCACGCTGGAGCGGATCGACAGGCGGGCCGTCGTGGTGCTGCGGGAGCGCGGCATGGCCGACCATCTGGCGGGCACCGGGCTGCCGATCCTGTGCATCCCGTCCGCCGCCGACCTGATGAGCTTCCGCCCGCTGGGCGAGGCCAGGCTCTGCCTCTACGTGGCCAACGTCGGCAAGAACATCCACATGCTGCGCGTCCTCGGGCTGCGCAGCGCGTTCATCGGCCACGGCGACAGCGACAAGGAGGCGTCGTTCAACCCGTTCTCGAAGGTGTACGACGAGGTGTGGGTCGCCGGCCAGGCGGGCCGCGACCGCTACCTCAGGGCCCGGGTCGGGGTCAGGGACGAGGACGTGCACGAGGTGGGCAGGCCGCAGCTGGAAGGCGTCTCGGCGGTCGGGCCGGCGCTGCCGTACCGGACCGTCCTGTACGCCCCCACGTGGGAGGGGTGGACCGACGACCTGTTCCACACCTCGCTGACCACGATGGGGCCGGGCATCGTCCGGGCGCTGCTGGAGCACCGGCCGCCGCTGCGGGTGATCTACAAGCCGCACCCGCTGACGGGCCACCGCGACAGGACCGCCGCGCGTGCGCACCGGAGGATCAACGCGATGATCCAGGCGGCGGAGCTGGCGGGGGCCAGGGCGCGGCACCCGTCGAACCCGGTGCGCCCCCCGCGGGCCGCGCCGATCAGGCACCTGGTCGTCACCGGGCCGGAACCGCACCTGTACGACTGCTTCAACCAGGCCGACCTGATGATCGGCGACATCTCCAGCGTGGTGACCGAGTTCCTGGCCAGCGGGAAGCCGTACGCCGTCACCAACGTCTCGGGGCTGCCCGAGCGGGCCTTCCACGAGCGTTACCCGAGCTCGGAGGCGGGCGTGCTGCTCGGCGCCGACCTGGCCGGGCTGGCCGCGTTCCTCGACGGCGAGGACACGCTGGGCTCGGCCCGGCGCAAGCTCAGGACGTACCTGCTCGGCCCGGACTACCCGGACGCGCTCACCCGCTTCAACGCGGCGGTCGAGCGAGCCTTCGCGGGCTCGTGAGGAAGCCCCAGCCCCAGGAGACGTGCATGGTGGCGTACACCAGCGGCAGCCGCATCCTGGCCGACGCCGACAGGCCGCTGCCGGTCACCGCGGAGCCCGCCACGATCGCGGCGACGTACCCGCCGGGCACGATCAGCGAGAGCGGGAAGAACGGCGAGACGAGTAGGCCGAGCAGCATGGCGAGCACCGCCGCGGGGGGCGCGAGGTAGCGCAGGTTGATCGTGCCCTCGTGGGTGCGGGAGACCACCCGCCGCCAGCGTCCGTAGTGGAAGTACTGCTTGGCCAGCGCCTTCACGTTCGGCCGCGGACGGTAGGAGACCCGCATGCGCGGTTGGAACCAGACCAGCCCGCCGGTCTGGCGGATGCGGTGGTTCATCTCCCAGTCTTGGGCCCGCTGGAAGTGCTCGTCGTAGCCGCCGACCCGGTCGAGCGCGGAACGGCGGAACACGCCGAGGTAGACCGTGTCGGCGGGGCCCGCCGTGCCGCCCACGTGGAAGGCGGCGGCGCCGACGCCGATCTTGGACGTCATCGCGGCGGCGACCGCCTGCTCGAACGGCGTGACGCCCTCGGCGGCCATCACCCCGCCGACGTTGTCGGCGCCGGTCTCGGCCAGCGTCTCGACGGCGACGCGCAGGTAGTCGGAGGGCAGCATGGCGTGCCCGTCGACCCTGGCGACGATGGCGTTGCGCGAGGCGCCGATGGCGGCGTTGAGCGCGTTGGGCGTGCGACCTGTCGGGTTGGGGACCACGACGACCCGGCGGTCGGATGCGGCGATGGCGTCGGCGACCTCCTGGGTGCGGTCATGGGAGGGCCCCACGGCGAGGACGACCTCGATCTCGCCGGGGTAGCTCTGGGCGAGGACCTGGTCTACGGCCTCGCGAAGGTGCCGTTCCTCGTTGAGGACGGGCATGACGACGGAGATGGACGGCCAGCCGCGCGTCTCCGCGGGCGCGTGCGGCGAGTCGGGGAACTGCTTCATGGCGGGGCTCACGCTACTGTACGGGCAGGGGAGGAAGGCAATCATCAGCTCTACTCCCAGGCGGCACAAGGGGGGCAGGGAATGCGTGACCCGGGCGAGGAGGACGCTGGGGTACACGTGGGCGGCGACGCCTACGGGGGCGTCAGGCTCGTGGCCGGGCGCAAGCGCAGGCCGTCCAGAAGCGCGAAGGCGCGACGGCGCAACCTGATCACGGCGGGTCTGCTCTCCACGGGCGTCCTGGTCGGCACCGGCGTGCTGTGGGCGACTCCCCAGCAGATCGGCTTCGTCGACGCCGGGGTGTCCGACTCGGCGCCGCGCGGCGCGATGAACATCCTGCTCGTCGGCGTCGACAAGCGCGACGACCTGACCCGCCAGCAGCAGATCCAGCTGAAGCTGGGCCGCGAGGTGGGCCAGCGCACCGACACCATGATGGTCATCCACCTGTCGGAGGACCACAGCCGGGTCACCGTCGTCAGCCTGCCGCGCGACACCTGGACCACGATCCCGGGCAAGGGCGAGCACAAGATCAATTCGGCCTACCAGTTCGGCGGGCCGAAACTCACCAAGCAGACCGTCGAGCAGGTCACCGGGCTGCCGATCCACCGCTACATCGAGGTGAACGTCCTCGGGTTCATCGACGTCGTCGACTCGCTCGGCGGCGTCACGGTCTGCACGCCCGTGCCGATCAAGGACCCGAAGGCCGGGCTCGACCTCGCCGCCGGAACCCACGAGCTGCAGGGCGCGCAGGCGCTCGGGTACGCCCGCACGCGTGCCACCGCCCGCTCCGACCTCGACCGCATCGACAGGCAGCAGCAGGTCATCTCCGCGCTGCTGAACCGCGCGCTCAGCGCGGGGACGCTGGCCAACCCGGCCCGGCTGGCCGCGTTCGTCAACTCGACGCTGCGCACCGTCAAGGTCGATCCCGACGACGGCCTGATCGGGCTGGCCACCCAGCTCCGGGACGTCTCGCTCGACAACGTGAAGTTCGCGACCGTGCCGCTGGCGGACGTGAACTACAAGGCGCCCACCGGCGAGTCGGCGGTGCTGTGGGACAAGCCGGCGGCCCAGGAGATGTTCCGGCTCATCGGCAGCGACCAGGACGTGGCCAAGCCCAGCCCCAAGCCGTCGGCGTCGAGCGCGCCGAAGATCGCGCCCGAGCAGATCTCGGTCAAGGTCACCAACGGCACGCTGATCACCGGCCTGGGGGCCCGCACCAAGGCGGCGCTGGCGGCCTCCGGGTTCCAGGTGCCCGACCAGCCCGGCAACACCGCGCGCAAGGACTTCAAGAAGACGATCATCCGGTATGGCCCCGGGCGCGCCGACTCCGCCCACACGGTCGCGTCCGCCATCCCGGGCGCCGAGCTGCGCCAGGTCGACACTCCCGGGATCGAGGTGATCATCGGCGCCGACCAGCCGAAGATCCGCAACCTCAAGCCCACGGCCAAACCAACCCCCAGCGCCACCCCATCAACGCGTACGGCAACGCAGAACATTTGCAAGAAATAGGCATAACTCCCCCCTGTTCGGGCAGGTGGGGGCCATGGTGGTCAGACATTGGCGCGAGGACCCCTGCGTCATCCTGCACGTCGTCGGCGATCTGGACGTGGCAGGCGCTCCCCGCTTGCAGGCCGAACTGGACCAGGCCCTCTCCACGGCAGGCCCCCCGAACCTGGTGGTGGACCTGACCGAGGTCCCCTTCTGCGACTCCGTCGGCCTGGGCGTCCTCGTCGCGGCGCTCAACCACGTACGGCACGCGGACGGCAGGATGATCCTGGTGCTGGGCCCCGGCATGATCAGTCATCTGCTGACGATCACGAACCTCGACCGTCACTTCGAGACCCGCCCCACGATGGGCGAGGCGCGCTCGGCACTCGGCTCGGCAGCGTAAGATCAACGACAGCGAGAGCCCCCCTCACATCCGGAGGCTTTGCACGTTGTTCGACGAGTTTCCCGAGCCCGCGCGATCGCAGCTGGCGGCGGCCCGCGACGAGGGCCGTACCCGTCCCGAGTGGGCGTTCACGCAGGGGCAGGCCCGGGTGGCGTTCTGGGCTCCCTTCCGCGACGCGGAACCGGTGGTCGTCTGGCAGTTCGAGCCCGGCCCCGATCCGGTCGCGGCCTCCGCGCTGCTGCGCCGCAGCCTGGAGACGATGGGCCTGAGCAAGATCATCCATGACATCTCCCTCCAGCCGGGTCTGACGCCCGTCGTCGACCGTGCCGTCGAGCACGAGGCGCTGGTGGGCGCGGGCTTCGCCATGGAGGTCGAGCGCCTGTTGCTGGAGTGGCAGGCGGGCAGCGACGTCCCGGAAGACCCCGGCAGGCTCAGCTACCGTCCCGCCCGGCGGCTGCCCACCGCCGACGTCCTCGACGTGCTGGTGCGGATCTCGCAGGGCTCGCTCGACTACGACACGCAGGTCGAGCTCGCCACGGCCGGGGCCGAGCACGAGGCCCGATGGATGTACGACGACCTGGTCAACCGCAAGGGCAAGCCCGACTGGTTCGTCATCGGCTACCTCGGCGACTCCCCCGTCGGCCTGGTCGCGCCCGACGACCACTCGATCGCCTACATCGGCGTCGTCCCCGAGCACCGCGGCCACGGCTACGTCAACGACCTGCTCGCCAGGGGCACCCGCACGCTCGCCGAGGCCGGCGTGGAGCGCGTCGTCGCCGCCACCGACGTGGCCAACACCCCCACCGCGGCGGCCTTCCTGCGCGCCGGATACTCGGAGGTCGGCAGGTTGTTCCGCTACTACTGGAGGGCACCTTGAGGCTTGGCGTGATGTTCGACCGCGACCTGCCGCCCGAGCAGCTCGTCCCGTTCGCCAGAGAGCTCGACCGGACGACGGTCGACGACCTGTGGGTGGTGGAGGATCTCGGCTGGACGGGCGCGATCTCCTCGGCCGCCACGGCCCTGGCCGTCACGTCCCGCATCCGGGTGGGCATCGGCATCACCCCGGCGCCGCTGCGCAACCCGGCGCTGCTGGCGATGGAGCTGGCCAACCTGGCCCGCCTGCACCCCGGGCGCCTGGCCGCGGGCATCGGCCACGGCGTCCAGCAGTGGATGCGCCAGGTCGGAGCCGCCGCCGCGTCACCGCTGGCGCTCCTGGAGGAGACGATCACCGCGGTCGGGGCTCTGCTGCGCGGCGAGACGGTCACCCTGCACGGCAGGGAGGTGCGCCTCGACGGCGTGTCCCTCGTCCACCCGCCGGCCGAGCCGCCGCCGATCCTGGCGGGCGTGCTCGGCCCCCGCTCCCTCGCCCTGTCGGGCCGGGTGGCCCAGGGCACGATCGTCCCCGAGGGCCTCGGCCCGGCCCAGCTGCCGGAGATCATCGAGCACATCGACGCGGGCCCCGGCCACGAGCTGGTGACCTTCACCTTCCTGTACATCGGCGACGACGCCGCGGAGGTCACCCGGCCCGCCGCCGAGGAGCAGGGCCGCTTCCTCCAGGTGGAGCCGGAACAGGTGGTCATGGCCACCGGCTCCGCGAAGGAGGCGGCCGAGCAGGTGCGCAGCCTGTGGTCGGCGGGGGCGGGAACGGTCGCGGTGCGTCCCATCGGCTCCGACCCGCTCTCCCACGTGACCAAACTGCTGGCGGCCCTCCAGAGCTGACCGCCCACCCGGCCATGGCCGAAAGGCGGATGGCGGGTCGGTCGGATGGCCGATGGCGCGAAAGCGCGCCACGGCCACGATCGGTGCATGAGACGAATCACGGCAGGAGCGGTCGCGGCGGCGCTGGCGGTCGTGGCGACCGGGTGCGCCATCGAACTCGACGCCAAGGAGGTGCACGCCGCCCAGGCGTTCCCCTTCAGCGGCACCGAGCTGACCGTCAAGTCCAGTTTGGGCGGGCTGCGCGTGCTGCCCGGCACCGGCGGGAGCGTCCAGGTGGAGCGGTGGGTGCGCGGCAAGGCGGCCGCCGACGGCAACGCCACCTGGTCGCTCAAGGACGGCACGCTGCGGCTGAGCGCCGACTGCACGACGGTGTTCGGCGACTGCGGCGCCCGCTACCACGTCAAGGTGCCCCCGGGGGTGCACCTGAAGGTCGACGCCGACCACGACGGCGTCATCCTCGACGGCCTGCCCCAGGACGTCGACGTCTCGACCTCGGGCGCCATCCAGGTCTCCGGCACCTCCGGCAGGCTGCGGCTGCTGGGAGACCACGCCTCGGTCACCGGCACGCAGATCAGGTCCGAGCACGTCCGGGTGCGGACGTCCGCAGGGGCGATCAACCTGTCGTTCGCCGCGATGCCGTCCGAGCTGGACCTGCTCTCCCGCAACGGGCGCGTGACGGCGACGGTGCCCACCGGCGAGTATGGGGTCACCGTCCGGAGCACGTACGGGAGCGAGGTCTCGCAGATCAAGAGCACCAAGAGCCCCCGGACCATCGTCGCCAAGAGCACGTCAGGGGACGTCCGGATCAACAGCCGGTAGTCGGCGGTTCGCGGTGACCCGGACGATCCGGAAGCCCGCGTCGGCGAGGATGCCGGGGAGGCTGCGCACGGCAGGACGTTCATGTCCGAGTCATTCCTTCTGAGCTGTGAGACCTGCGGCGACGAAGTCGATGAGCAGGTCGAGGATCTTGTGGTGGAGGGCGGGGTCGCCGAGCCGTTCGGCGAACATGGGCACCAGCAGCACGCACTGCAGCACACCGATGATCACCTGCGGGTCGGCGGGGATCAGCTCGCCCTGGTGGTGGTCGATGTAGTCGTTGAGTGCGGTGACGGGGTTGTCGGCCATAGCGGTGACGCGGGTCGGATCGAGCTTGCGGGCCACGGCCTGCATCTCCTCGGGGTGGGTCATCAGGCGGCGCCACAGTGGGTTGGTCGCCAGCTCGTCCAGGGTGGCGCGTAGGAAGCGGCGCAAGCCCTCGCGTGGGGTGTCGGCGCTCAGCAGCGCGCCGTTGATGACTTTGCGCTTGACCTCGGAGGACTGACGGATCATCAGCTCCAGATACAGATCCTCTTTGGAGTCGAAGAAGACGTAGAAGCTGCTCTTGGCCACCCCGGTGGGGGCCATCAAGTCCTCCAGGCTGGTCTTGCGCAGCCCCTGGGTGGTGAACAGCTTGTGGCCGGTCTCCAGCAGCAGGGCGGTGATGCGGGTCTTCTCTTCGGCGGAGAACGCGGGCGGCATCGACACACACCTCTTCCTCTATGCGAACAGTTTGTTCATATAGTTTCAGATGGGCGCGCGTTCAGCCACGCAGGGCCAGCCGCAGGCCGCGCCAGCGGGCGATCACGATGATGACCGCCGTCATCGCGATCGCCCCCAGCCCCAGCGGCAGGACCGTGGCCACGCCGTCGCTACCGGAGTTGGCGATCGTCCAGGCGATCTTCACGGCCAGGCCGCCGTCGATGACGACCAGCCCCCAGCCGATCGAGCGGAACCAGAACGCTGCGCATAGGCCGCCGATCAGCGCCGGGATCAGCGGCAGCGTCACCCAGGTGATCCAGGACGGGTCGGCGAACAACTCCTTCTCCATCTCCAGCACGCCCGCGATCTTCGGGTCGATTTCGCCCGGCGCCGGGGCCGGGAACCAGAAGAAGCTCGACAGCATCGCCACGATCGTCGCGGCCAGCCAGGCTGGGCGGCGGGTCCAGCAGAAGTAGGCGATCGGCAGGAAGAACAGCGGCCGGATGTACCAGCTGATCGGGTTCAGGTGCCGCGGCCAGGCCCAGGCGAGGAAGTCGTTGATCAGGTCCATGAGGGTCTCCTTGCAGTCCGGCGGGACGGCGTCCCGCTCTGCATCCATAAAACCAGATTGGAGATTTGTTTTCAACCCGGCCTCCGGGCCCTCGTCCACCCGACTCCGATCCGGATCTGGCTGTGCCCATACGCATCATGGACATGTCGTACTCGGCCACCGTCTACGGACCTGCTGGGCTTCCGGCCGGCACGCGGAACTGTACGAACAGCCCTTCGGCGGCCACCGCACGGTCGCGGGGGCTCGCTGCGACCGCCGGGGCCGCTGGTCAGGCGTCGAGAGCTGACAGGTCGAGGCGGCGTAGGCGTTCGGGGTCCGACAGGACGTCGATGGCGACGATCTTCCCGCCTGCGACGACGAAGGCCATGACGGACAGCGGCCGTCCGTCCGCGATGACGACGACCCCGGCGGCGCCGTTGACCAGAGCCGGGCGTGCGAACGGGGAGAGCCGTCCGAAGGTGAGCGCCTGCGCGGCCACGTTCCGCGCGCCGCGGATAGCGACGGTGAGGCGGGCGCGCGCCGTGCCGCCGTCGGACCGCAGCACGATCTCGGGGTCGAGGACGGTGACGAGCGCGTCGAAGTCGCCCTCGCGAGCGGCGGTGAAGAACGCGTTGACGACGTCACGCTGGCTTCTGAGATCGACGTCGGGAGCCGGGGCCTGCCCCGAACCCGGCGGCGTGCGCGGCTCGCGAGCTGCCTCGTCGCGGCCGGGGTCCGCTCGATCAGCGGAGCGATGGCCTCGTGCCCGACCTCGCCGGGCCGCGCGTGTACGGGATGGACGAGCTGGCCCGCAGCTACCTGCGGGCGAGTCGCAAGGACCGGCTGATCATGCAGGTCAGGACTCCCGGCAAGGCCGCCGCCGCGTACCGGGCCGACGCCAACCTCGCCCCCGAACGGGCCGTCGGCCCCCGCACCTGGGAAGACTTCCTGGCCGAGCAGGTGCGCCTGGGCCTTTGAGATCCACCCCACCGGCCCAACTCTGCAACTCTGGGCTCGCAGCCTGGACGCGCTCAGCTCGGCAATCCCGATCCGCTCCCTGGATCTGGAAGTCGCCGGGTCGGCCAGTTCGTCCTCCGAAGCGGCGGTCGCCTCCCTCCTGTCGCCGACCCGCCTACACCCTCGAAGTCACTGCTGTGACCGTGGTCCTGCAAGGCCGACAGGGCCTGCTGAACGCGCTCCCGCCCTGACCGCGGCAGTCGGCGGGCTTCGTCAAGCAGGAAGATCTTTCAATCTAGTGGCCAGTTCTGAAAGAACGCTGGCTACAGTAGAGGCATGGCCGTGCATGACGAGCAGGAACTGCTCGTGGTAGAGGATCTTGCTGACCTGCTGTCCCTGGCTCAGCGGCGGACGGCGGACCAGGCCCTGCACGCGGCGATCCGACGCATGGCTCAACGACATGATCGGGGGCCACGCCCGTCCGCGGTACGTCTGTCCACCGCTGCCACGCTGCTCAATGTGACGGTGCCCACCGTTCGCTCATGGACAAGCCATGGCGTGCTCGACGCAGTTCGCGGCGAAGGTGTCGCGCGAGTCTCGGCTACCTCACTCGCCCGGGTCCTGGTGGTCCTCCGGGAAATCGGCGAGGACGAGCCCGGCCGCAGGCTCGCCAAGGTGGTCGACGCGCTTCGCGACCGTGACCTGCTGAGTCGGGCGCAGGACGCGCTGGCAGAGACGACCGAATACCTGGAATACGGCGACGAAGACTTGCAGGAGTTGCTCCGTCCATGAGCAGGCGCGCGCGCCCTACCGGCGACTCCCCCCGTGCGGCTTGTTTCCGCATCATCGTGGCCAAGCAGGTCGATGCCACCGTTCGCGATGCCAGGACACCACGACGGGTCAGGGAGGCGTTCGTCCGCGTTCACCGCGACGCGGCACAACGCGGATGCGCCGCCGCGTGTTCCACGGCCTCGGCATGCCGCTCCCGAGCCACTTGACGAACTGGCGAAGCAGCTTCGAGGGGTTTTGGGGGGCGGCGCCCCCGATGTCACAGCCGAGCCATGGGGCGGCGATGGCGAGGTTTCCAGGGCTCCGGATGTCAGGCTCCGGCGGCCAGCTTGAGGGTGATGGCGCCGAGGATGATGGCGGCGAAGGACAGCAGCTTGGGCAGGGTGATCTTCTCTTTGTAGATCAGCGCGCCCAGGATGACGGTGCCGATGGAACCCAGGCCGGTCCAGATGGTGTAGGCGACGCCCACGTCCAGCGTCTTCAGTGCCAAGCTGAGGGTGAAGATGCCGCCACTGGCGGCCAGCAGGGTGAAGACCGAAGGCCACAGCTTCGTGAACCCCTGGGTGGCGTTGGTGCCGAGCGCGAAGGCGATCTCGAAGACGATGGCGACCGACAGGTAGATCCAGGCCATGATGGCGTGCTCCTTGCGGGGGAACGATGGGTGGGTCAGGCGGCGACGGCCTGCTTCTTGGTGAGCTTGTCGGCGAGCTTGAGCCCCAGAACGCCGCCGATGATGAGGACGAAGGCGAGGGCCTTCCAGATGTTCATCGACTCATGGAAGATCACGGCGCCGAGCACCACTGTGCCCACTGAGCCGATGCCCGTCCACACGGTGTAGCCGACGCCCACGTCCAGCGTCTTCAGCGCCAGGCTGAGGAAGAAGATGCCACCGGCGGCGGCCCCGATGGTGAGCAGCGACGGACCGAGTTCGGTGAAGCCGTTGGTCGCGTTGGTGGCCAGGGCGAACACCACCTCGAACACCGAGGCGATCAGCAGGTAGATCCAGGCCATGGGAAGACCTCTTACTCCAAAGTAGTTGTATGTATATGCAAGCTCTTTCGGTGGAAGAGAGTATGTATGCACAACTAAGCTTGTGTCAATCTGACTGAATCGTCCGCCGGAGTCCCCGGTTCGCCGAAGGAGACCACGTCATGTCGTCGACCGTCCAGATCGCCTCGAGCGACACCGGAGATGCGCTCATGTGGAACCAGATGCTGACCTTGCACGCACATGTCGAGCAGCGCCTCGGCACCGTCCTCCAGCGCCAGCACGGCCTCGGCCTGTCCGAGTACCGCGCGCTCGGCTTCCTGGCCGACGCCGACGACGGCGAGCTTCGCATGCAGGATCTGGCAACCCGCCTGGGGCTGAACCAGAGCTCGGTCACCCGTTTGGTCAGCCGGCTGAACGCCGCCGGATTCACCTACCGCGACCTGTGCCCTGATGACAAGCGAGGCGTCTACACCGTCATCACCGACGCCGGCCGCGCTCGCCACCAGGAGGCGCGGCACACCTATGCGGAGACACTGTCCACCGCCCTGGACGAAGCCACCCAGCAGAACCCGCTGATCAGCAGCCTCCTGACCGCCGCCCGCCCCCTGTTCCGATGACCGCCGCCATCGGCCCGACACGAAGGAACACGCCGTCGACCCGCCGCGGCGCGGCAGCGGGCCTACGGCGCAAGGACGAGCCCGCCTCCTCGCCTACGGTCACCGACCCGGTCATGCGGCGCCCCGCGGAATCCGACGAATGACCTCGGCTTCATCACCGAAACGCAGCACCACGCGGATGCACCGCCGCGCACAGTGACGGAACAGAGCAGGGCCCGATGAAACCGGAGCCCGCGAAGGCGTCCGGCTGACTGCTACTCCCCCGGGCTGACAAGCCTCGTCTCGTAGGCGAGGACAACCGCCTGGGCACGGTCGCGAAGGTCCAGTTTTGCGAAGATGCGAGTGACGTGGGTCTTGATGGTGGCTTCGCTGAGGACCAGTTCGCTGGCCAGCTCACTGTTGGACAGCCCGCGTCCGAGCAACATCAGCACCTCCAGTTCCCGGGGTGTCAGCGCCGCGAGGTCGCGGTGCAGGCTGGGGAGCCGAGGCTCGCCGTTCACCGGCCGACGATCGGGAACGCTGTTTCGCCCTGCGCTGCCGACGGCGGTCTCGCGGTCGTCTCCGCCCCTCCGCCCGTTCTCGCCGGTGAAGCGCTCCACCAGCCGCCGCGTGATCGAAGGGGCGACGAGAGCATCACCCGTGTGGACGAGGCGTACGGCAGCGGCAAGGTGTTCGGCGGTGACGTCCTTGAGGAGGAACCCGCTCGCGCCGATCGCCAGCGCGGCATAGACGTAGTGGTCGAGGTCGAACGTGGTCAGCATGAGCACCCGGCAGTCCGGTACCTCCGCCAGAATGCGCCGTGCGGCCTCCAGGCCGTCCATGTTGGGCATCCGGATGTCCATGAGGACGATGTCCGGCCGCAGTTCGTGCGCCGCGGTCACCGCCTCGAGCCCGTCGACCGCTTCACCGACCACGTCGATGCCGCGGACAGTGAGGATCATGCGGAAGCCAGTGCGGATCAGCGCCTGATCGTCGGCGATCAGCACCCTGGGGGGCGCTGCGGCGGGTGGCAAGGTCGGCAGGGTCGCGTCCGCCCTGATCAGGTCGTCGGTGCGGTGATCAGCTGATTCTGGCATTGTCATGGCTTGTCCAACGGTATCCGGGCACGGACCCGGAATCCGCCGCCGAGGCGGCGCCGGGCATCGAAGTCCCCCCCGTACATGGCAACCCGCTCCCGCAGGCCGACGAGTCCGCGCCCGGCACCGTCCTTGAGGGCCGGGCTCGGCCTCTTCGGCGCGGGGCCGTCGCCGGACACCGCGCTCGGGCCGTTCGTCAACACCTCGACCCGCAGGTGATGATCGGCATACCGCACCGCCACCTCGGCCTTGGCGCAGTCGCCGTGCTTGAAGGCATTGGTCAGCCCCTCTTGAATGATCCGGTACGCCGTCAGCTCGATGCCGCCCGGGAGATCCCGCGGTTCCCCGGAGATCCGGACCTCGACGGGCATTCCGGCGAACGCGAACCGGTCCACCAGGGAGCTGAGCCGGCGCAGGCTCGGCTGCGGCGTCAACTCCGTCTCGTCGTCACCGTTCTGGGAGGGCGCCAGCACGCCCAGCAGGTGCCGCAGCTCGGTCATCGCGTCGCGACCGGCGGTCTCCACAGCCAGCAGCGCGGTGGCCGCATCCTCGGGCATCGTGGCCAGCACCTCGCGGGCTGCGCCGGCCTGGACCACCATCAGGCTGACGTTGTGGCTCACGATGTCATGCAGCTCCCGTGCGATCCGCGCCCGTTCGGCCTCGACCGCGATCCGGCCGGCGGTTTCGCGCTCACGTTCCAGGAGCCAGCCCCGCTCCTCCAATGCCTTGCGGTGGGTACGCCGCGCTCGGACGAACGCCCGGCCGAGCCAGCCCGCAGCAAACAGGACCGCCACCAGCGCGACGAACGGCCAGGTGATCGCAAACCACTTCACGGCTTCATCCTCGCCTCTGCGCGGCCCGAGGGGTACCGCATCAACGTGAACATGCTCAAGCCCTGCGCTGCAGGAACAGAGCAGAGCGCTGTCGCTGGGTGGTACTGCCGCTGCACCTCACCGGGGCGCCCCGGTACGACGGCCTGTCATTCGCTGTGCAGGACCGTGGCAATTGTGAGACGGGCCGCCGAGCGGGCCGGGATCAGCGCGCCCAGGACGGCGATCACAATGCCCGAGAGGAGCAGAGCGGCCAACTGCGGCGCGTGCCAGACATCCTTCATCGACTCCGGGAAGGCAAGCACGCCGGCGTGGTCCACGAGCAGCCGGTGCCCGACCATCCCGATGGGGATGCCGATCAGCCCACCGACCAGGCCCAGTCCGGCCACGGACGTCACCGTCATCACCACGACCTGGCGTGGCGTCATCCCGATCGACTTGAGCATACCCAGCTGGCGGCGCCGCTCCCTCGTGCTCAGCAGGACGCTGTTGAAGACCCCGAGAGCCGAGACGATGGCCAGCAGCACCGTGAATACCGCCGAAAAGCTGATGACAACCGTGCTGGCGGTGTTCTGCGACTGAATCCGCAGCGACGAGTGGAGGCCCGGGTCGACCCCCTCGACCCCCTTGACGTAGGCCTGGCCATCGGCATGGGGGGCGAGCTGGACCGCGTACTCAACGGCGCTCGCGTCCGGGACGAGTTCGGCGGCGGTCGCCCAGTCCGCCTCCATCGCCTGGTTGTTGCCGAGCATCTCCTCGCCAACGACGGTGACGCTGAGCTGCTTGCCGCTCAGATACACGACGGTCCGATCGCCGACCGCGAGCCCGTGCTGGGCCAGGAACCCCGGCCCGGCCGCGACCTCGCCCGGCCCGCTGGGCCAGCGCCCGTGGACGATCTGCTCGGCCGCGGCCGGGGGTTCCCCGCGATAGAGGTTGAGGAACACGGTGTCCGTACTCCCGGCGAGGAGCACCTTGGTGAACGCGCGAGCGGTCACCCGGTCTGCTCCAGGCAGGGCTCGCAACCGCGCCTCGATCTGGCTGTCACTCAGCTGCGCGGCGCTCTGGCCCGATGTCTTGCCGTCCGCCTCCACCAGGACCTGCGTGATTCCGCTGTGTTGACCCGCGTTTCCGGCCGCCACCATCGTGCTGGCCAGGCCGGTCGTCAGGGTGACGGTGGCGACCCCGAGGATGACAGCCGACATCGTCAGCATCGCGCGGGCCGGGCGGGCGAACGACTGGCCCAGGCCGAGGCTCACGGAGCGCGGCAGTCGGGTACCGCCGAGTTTGCGCTGGGCAAGCAGCCCGCGGCCGGCCTTCGGCGCGCTACCGGCGCTGATCGCCTCTGCCGCGGAAAGCCGGTGTGCGCGCAACGCGGGAATCAGTGCGGCGATGGCGACGATGGTGGGCATGGCCAGCAGGCAGGCGACCGCCACCCAGGGGGTGGTACCGATGGTGGCGGTGCCGGTTTCGACTCCAGCGAACGCAGCCTTGAGGATGGGCTGCTCCAGCACGGCGCCGGCCAGGGTGCCGACCACAGAGCCCACGACGGCTGGAACGGAAATCATTCCAAGGTAGACGGCGACCACCTGGTTCGGGGTGAATCCGAGGGCCTTGAGGACACCGATGTGCCGGTAGCCGGAAACGACCGCCCCGCTGACCACGTTGCCGACGATCAGAACGGAGACCAGAACTCCGAGCACGCCGAACATGGTCATGAACGGGAGATAGGAGTCGGCCGACGCGGAGAAGGCCTGCTTGAGGCTGAGGTAGGTCTGGGCATGGGTCAGCGAGTCCGCCGGCTGCCCGGCGGTGGCCGCTTCCAGTTCGCTTTGGAGCTGCCCGCTCGTGGCAGCCGATGCGAAGCGGTAGAGCATCTGGAAGCTGGTCGGGTGCAGGGCGGTCATCTGCTCGGGTGACACCCAGGCGCCGGCGGACTTGCTCATGCTGGTGGCGAACCCGACCACGGTGAGCGGCGGACCCCCGGGGACGTCGAGCTTCGAGCCCAGCAGGCGGGAGGAGGCGCCGCCGACCGGCGAGTTGACGACGATCTCACCAGGGGCGGTGGCCCAGCGGCCGGCCAGCAGATCGACGCGGTCCACGGGTCCTGCCGGATCGGCCCGCCCCACCACCTGCAGCGGACCGGCCGCCATCCACAGCCATGGCTGGGGGATCTCGATGACGGCCTGGCCGAAGGGACCGGCCGCAGCCTGGACCCCCGGCCGCTGGACGGTCTGCGTCAGCTGCGCCTCCGAGGTCTTGGCGGCATCGAAGGTCGCCACGACGTGGGCACCGCGTTGGCGGGCGAAGGCGGCGTCGAAGGGCGATGAGGCGGCTGTGAGCACCGCCAACGCAAGCACCGTCGTCATCGTCGAGCACAGCACGACGAGTCCGATGACGATCGTCTGAACCCTGCGGCGCTTGACCGCCGCGCGTGAGGCCTGCCACACGGCGCTCATGCGGTCGCCTCCAGGGTGCTCTCACGGGCGACCTTGCCGTCGGCGAACTCGATCAGGCGGTTGGCGCACCGGGTGGCCAGATTCGGGTCGTGGGTGACGATGAGCAGGGTCTGACCCATCTGGTTGAGGTCAATCAGCAGGTCCATCACCTGCTCGCCCGAGCGGCTGTCCAGGGCTCCGGTCGGCTCGTCGGCCAGCAGCAGCGCCGGACGGTTCATCAGGGCCCGGGCCACGGCGACACGTTGCCGCTGACCACCGCTGAGCGCGGCCGGATAGTTGTCCTTGCGATCCGCCACACCGAGTTCGTCCAGAAGTTCCAGCGCCCGACGACGCGCCTGCCGAGCCGAGGTACCGGTCAGCTGTGCGGCCAGCGCCACGTTGTCCAGCGCCGGCAGGTCGTCGATGAGGTTGAAGAACTGGAAGATCATGCCGATGTGCTTGCGTCGGAACAGGGCCAGCCCAGTCTCGTTCAGTTGCCCCAGGTCCTGCCCGTTGACCTCGACCGTCCCCGAGGTCGGACGGTCGAGGCCGGCGACCATGTTGAGCAGGGTGGACTTGCCGCAGCCGGAGGGCCCCATCACCGCGACCGCATCTCCCGCGCGGATCTCCAGCGACGCGCCGTCCAGCGCCTTCGAGTCACCGTATTCCTTGTGCATATCCGCTACTCGGACGACGATCTGCTGGGAGCTGCCGGGTTGATGCATCATGGCTCGAATCTAGGAGCACGGGGACCGCCGGAGCATCCCTCCGCAGATGTATCAGTGCTCGTCATCCTGTGGTTGTAGGGGAGCTGACGTCATGCCGTGGGCGGACGGCTCGGCCACCTACTGGGGGCTGGCCATCCACACCCCCAGCAACGACCGCTACGGGGCCGCGCCCTGGTTCACCAGCACTCCACAGGAAGCCCTGGACCTGGTCTGCGACCTCTATCTCGTCAGCATCGACCTCTGAACGCCGAAGCCTCCCGCCGCCGAGTCTCCCGACGCCCCGACTCTGTTCGGGTGCCTCGGCGGTATCCCGGGCCTGCTAGGACCTGCCGGGGCCGCCAGGCCCAAGGAACGGAAGCCACGCGGCCGCTCGGCGATCGACGACCGTCTGTTCCGCCCGCGCGGCGTCTCTCACGGAACAGTGATCGTCAAGCCCACAACCTCAAGGCTGCGAACCCCGCCTCCGCCAACCGGCAGGCGGGGTTTCCGCACGTCAGGGCTACTTGAGGAGCTGGCGAGCCATGACCATGCGCTGGATCTGGTTGGTGCCCTCGTAGATCTGGGTGATCTTGGCGTCGCGCATCATCCGTTCCACCGGGAAGTCGGACGTGTAGCCGTACCCGCCCAGGAGTTGGACGGCGTCGGTGGTGATGTCCATGGCGGCGTCCGACGC
Source organism: Nonomuraea sp. NPDC005983 (assembly GCF_040614375.1). Lineage (NCBI taxonomy): Bacteria > Bacillati > Actinomycetota > Actinomycetes > Streptosporangiales > Streptosporangiaceae > Nonomuraea > Nonomuraea sp. NPDC005983. The sequence goes on along the minus strand of NZ_JBEXUP010000013.1, from coordinate 86,116 downwards.
CGCGCACTTGGCGGCGCTCGACAGGAAGGTGAGGTCCTTCTGGGGCCGGCCGTGCATGGCCAGTTCGGACTTGGCCGCCGCGTGGTAGGTGAGCTGCCTGGCCGCTTCGAGCTTCATGGCCATGTCGGCGAGCATGAACTGGACGCCCTGGAAGTCGGCGATCGGCTTGCCGAACTGCTTGCGCTCCTTGACGTACCCCAGGGCGTAGTCAAGGGCGCCCTGGGCGATGCCGAGGGCCTGGGCGGCGATGGTGATGCGGGTGTGGTCGAGCGTCGCCAGGGCGGTCTTGAAGCCGGTTCCCGGGGCGCCGATCATGCGGTCGGCGGGGATGCGGACGTCCTCCAGGATCACCTGGCGGGTCGGCGAGCCCTTGATGCCGAGCTTCTTCTCCTTCGGTCCGAAAGAAACACCATCATCGGACTTTTCCACGACGAAGGCGGATATGCCGCGCGCCCCGGCACCAGGGTCGGTGACGGCCATGAGGGTGTAGTACTCCGACACGCCCGCGTTGGTGATCCACATCTTGGTGCCGTTGAGGACGTAGTGGTCGCCGTCCAGCACTGCGCGGGTCTTCATCGCGGCGGCGTCCGAACCCGCCTCAGGCTCCGACAGGGCGTAGGAGAACATCGCCTCGCCCCGCGCCACGGCGGGCAGGTAGCGCTGCTTGAGCTCAGGGGAGGCCGACAGCAGCAGCGGCACCGTGCCCAGCTTGTTGACGGCCGGGATCAGCGAGGACGACGCGCACGCCCGCGCCACCTCCTCGATGACGATCACCGTCGCCAGCGCGTCGGCCCCCGCCCCTCCGTACTCCTCGGGCACGTGGACGGCGTGCAGGTCCGCCGCCACGAGGGCCTTGTAGACGTCCCAGGGGAACTCCCCGGTCTCGTCCGCCTCTGCGGCGCGGGGGGCGATCTTGTCGTCAGCGAGGGCCCTGACCGTCTCCCGGAGCATGTCGTGCTCTTCGGCGGGCGCGTAGAGAGGGAAGCTCATGCGCAAATACTAGGACGTCCGACCTTCTTGTTACCAGCGGGTACGGTTAGTCGATATGGGCAGGTGGCACAGAACGTGGTAGCGCGGGCCGGTAACATGCGCTGGCGATCGAAAGGAGCTCACTCGTGCCATATCGCCTCACGGTGATCGGGACCGGATACCTGGGCATCACCCATGCGGCGTGCATGGCTGACCTCGGATTCGACGTCCTGGGCCTCGACATCGACCCCGACAAGATCCGCCGGCTCAGCAACGGTGAGCTCCCGATCCACGAGCCGGGGCTGGAACCCCTGCTGCGCCGGGGGCTCGAATCAGGACGTCTCCGGTTCACCACGTCCTACGAAGAGGTGGCGGCCTTCGGCGATGTCCACTTCGTCTGCGTGGGCACGCCGCAGAAGCACGGCGAGTACGCAGCCGACGTGACGTACATGGACGCGGCCATCGAGTCACTCGCCCCCTACCTGGACCGCGAGTGCCTGGTGGTCGGCAAGTCGACCGTGCCCGTCGGCACCGCGGGACGCCTGGCCGACAAGCTCGCCATGCTGGCTCCGGCGGGCACGCAGGCCGAGCTGGCCTGGAACCCCGAGTTTCTCCGCGAGGGCTTCGCGGTGAAGGACACCCTGTCGCCCGACCGCCTCGTGCTGGGCGTCCGCTCCGAGCGGGCGGAGAAGGTGCTGCGTGAGGTGTACCGCCCGCTGGGCGAGGTGCCGTTCGTGGTGACCGACTTCGCGACCGCCGAGCTGGTCAAGACCGCCGCGAACTCGTTCCTGGCGACCAAGATCTCCTTCATCAACGCGATGGCGGAGATCTGCGAGGCCGCGCACGCTGACGTGCAGCAGCTCTCGCTGGCCCTGTCGTACGACGACCGCATCGGCGGGCGCTACCTCAACCCCGGCCTCGGCTTCGGCGGAGGATGCCTGCCCAAGGACATCCGCGCGTTCATGGCGCGCGCCGGTGAGCTGGGAGTCGATCAGGCGCTGACGTTCCTGCGCGAGGTGGACGCGATCAACATGCGCCGGCGCGCCCGCATGGTGGACCTGGCCCGCGAGCTGGCGGGCGGCTCGTTCCGCGGCTGCACGGTCGGCGTCCTCGGCGCGGCGTTCAAACCCGACTCCGACGACATCCGCGACTCCCCTGCCCTGGACGTGGCCGTCACGATCGGCCACCAGGGCGGCCAGGTCACCGTCTACGACCCCATCGCGCTCGACAACGCCCGTAAGGCGCACCCAGAGCTGAACTACGGCGAATCGGCCATCGAGGCGGCTCGCGGGGCGCACGTGGTGCTGGTGCTGACGGAGTGGCAGGAGTTCGTCGACCTCGACCCGGAGGAGCTGGGCGCGGTCGTGGCCACCCGCCGCATCGTGGACGGCCGCAACGCCCTGAACTCGGAGACCTGGCGCTCCGCGGGCTGGCACTACCGGGCCCTCGGCCGCCCCTGACCCCGAAAGCCCCGCGCGGGACTCCTTCCTGCGCGGGGCGACCGGTCAGCCCAGTTCGGCGGCTTCTGCGCGGAGTTTGGCGCCCTTGGCGTACGCCTGCTCCTTGAGCCGCTCCTGGAACTCCTCCATGCGGGCCCGCAGCCCCTCGTCGGACGCGGCGAGAATGCGCACCGCCAGCAGCCCCGCGTTGCGGGCTCCGCCGACCGCCACGGTCGCCACCGGCACCCCGGCGGGCATCTGGACGATCGACAGCAGTGAGTCCATCCCGTCGAGGTACTTCAGCGGCACCGGCACCCCGATGACCGGCAGCGGCGTGACCGAGGCCAGCATGCCGGGCAGGTGCGCGGCGCCGCCCGCGCCCGCGATGACGACCTTGAGGCCGCGCGCCGCCGCCTGCCTGCCGTACTCGATCATCTCGACCGGCATGCGGTGCGCCGAGACGACGTCCGCCTCGAAGGGCACGTCGAACTCGGCGACGGCTTCGGCGGCGGCCTTCATCACCGGCCAGTCGGAGTCGCTGCCCATGACGATGCCGATCACGTGTACTCCCCCGTGGTCAGGTAGACGGCGGCGTGCCGGGCGCGGGCGCGCACGGAGTCGAGGTCGTCGCCCGCGACGGTGACGTGGCCGATCTTGCGGCCCGGGCGCACCTCCTTGCCGTAGAAGTGCAGCTTGACGCCGGGGTCGTGGGCCATGACGTGCTCGTAGCGCTTGAACAGGTCAGGTTCGTCGCCGCCGAGCAGGTTGGCCATGACGACGACGGGCGCCGTCATGGACGGGGAGCCGAGCGGCAGGTCGAGGACGGCCCGCAGGTGCTGCTCGAACTGCGACGTGCGGGCGCCGTCGATGGTCCAGTGGCCGCTGTTGTGCGGGCGCATGGCGAGCTCGTTGACCACCAGCCCGCCGGGCGTCTCGAACAGCTCCACCGCCAGCAGGCCGGTGACGCCGAGTTCGTGCGCGATCTGCAGGGCGATGCGCTGGGCCTGCGCGGCCGCTTCGGGGTCGAGCCCGGGCGCGGGGGCGAGGACCTCGACGCAGATGCCGTCCTGCTGGACGGTCTCGACGACGGGGTAGCTGACGCCCTGACCGTGCGGCGAGCGCGCCACCATGACGGCCAGCTCCCGCTCGAACGGGACGAACGCCTCGGCCATCAGCGGCACCCCGGCCTGGAACGCCTCGGCGACGTCGGCGGCGGTCCGGCACACCCAGACGCCACGGCCGTCGTAGCCGCCCCTGACGGCTTTCAGCACCACCGGCCAGCCGTGCTTCTCGGCGAACCGCTCGGCGTCCGCGGCGTCGGACACGCGGGACCAGGCGGGGCAGGGCGCGCCGAAGGACGTGAGGCGCTCGCGCATGACCGCCTTGTCCTGGGCGTGGACCAGCGCGTCGGCGCCGGGGTGCACGGCGAAGCCGTCATCGGTGAGGGCGCGGATGTGCTCGGTGGGCACGTGCTCGTGGTCGAACGTGATCGCGGCGCAGCCCTTGGCGAACTCGCGCAGGTCGGTCAGGTCGCGGTAGTCGCCGACGCGGGTGTCGACGATCACCCGGGCCGCGCTCTCGTCGGTGCTGTTGGCCAGCACCCGGAGCTCGACGCCGAGCGCGATGGCGGGCTGCTGCGTCATCCGGGCGAGCTGGCCCGCGCCGACGATGCCCACGACTGGGCTGTAGGAACTCACGTGAGGTGAGCTTACCCGCCGTCCGATGCTGTACATCTCTGGTCGTCAGAGGGCATTCGCCCTATGGCGGCCCATCGTCCGGTATGTGCCCCTGGCCAGTGGCGTACCCGATACGCTGGGATGGTCATGCCCGACACGAGGAAGGACCGATCAGAGACGTGAACTTCGTAAAGCGCCTCTATGAGCGGTTCTCAACCCTGCTCCACGAACTGACCAAGTTCGGTGTCATCGGTGCGATGGCCTTCGTCATCGACACGGGCTTGTACAACGTGTTCATGCTGTGGCTCGACTTGGGCCCGCTGACCTCGAAGGTCCTGGCCACCCTCATCTCCGCGACCTTCGCCTACCTCGGCAACCGGTTCTGGACGTTCCGCCACCGCGAGCAGAGCGGCCTGGGCCGCGAGTACTTCCTGTTCTTCCTGCTCAACGGCATCGCCCTGCTGTTCGGCATGCTGACGATCGGTTTCACCAAGTACACGCTGCACCTGCACGACGCGTTCAGCCTGAACGTCGCCAACCTGATGGGTGTGGGCCTCGGCACGCTGTTCCGCTACTGGTCGTACAAGAAGTGGGTGTTCCTGGAGGCGACCGAGCCGATCCCGGCCGAGCTGCCCGACGGCGGCATCAGGCAGGACCGCTGACCACCCGGTTCCTGCCGTTGTCCTCGGCAGGCCGCAGGAAGATCGCGAACGTCGCCGGGCGGCGGCGTACCAGCTCCAGGCGTCCGCCGTCGGCCGCGGCCAGCGCGCGGGCGAGCGTCAGCCCGAGCCCGGTGCCGCCACCGCCGCTCACGTTCCGCTCGAAGACCTTCGGCGCGATGTCGTCGGAGATGCCCGGCCCCTCGTCGGTGACCTCGATCACCACGTAGTTGTCGCCGCTGGTCGTCGTGACGGTCACCACGCCGCCGCCGTGCCGCAGGGAGTTCTCCAGCAGCGAGGCGATGACCTGCCCGAAGCCGCCGGTGGTGGCCAGGGCCTTCAGCCCGCGAGTGCCCTCGAGCAGCAGCGAACGTCCGGAGCCGCGGAAGACCGGCTCCCACTCGGTGACCTGCTGAATGAGGACCTCGTCGACGGAGACGGGCTCGGCCTGCGCGTGACGCTGACGGCGGGCCGCCGCGAGCAGCTCGTCGATCACGGCGGTGAGCCGCTCGGCCTGCACGATGGCCGCCTCGCCCTCCTCGCGGACGACGGCGGGCTGGTCGGAGGCGGCGACGATCTCCTCCAGACGCATGGTCAGGCCGGTCAGCGGGGTGCGGAGCTGGTGTGAGGCGTCGGTCGCGAACTCGCGCTCGCGGGTGAGCAGCTCGGAGATGCGAGTGGCGCTGCGGTCGAGGACCTCGGCCACCCGGTCCAGCTCGGGTATCCCGTACCGGTGTTTGCTCGGTCTGGCGTCGCCCGAGCCGAGCCGTTCGGCGATCTTGGCGAGGTCCTGCAACGGCAGCGTCAACCGGCGCGACTGCACGATGGCCAGGCCGACCGCCACCGCCAGAGCCGCGACCGCCAGGGCCACGATCAGCAGCAGCCGTGCGCGCACGTCCCGCTCGACCTGGTCCTTGTCGCGACTCACCCGCACGTAGAGCCCGTTGTCGGACTGGGCGTCCTCGTTCATCTGGTGGCCCGACGGCGGCGAGTTGCCGACGACGGTCACCTTGGGGGGATTCCCGCGTTCCCAGATCTGTATGTAGCGGCCCGGATACTTCTGCTTGAGCTGCTGCGGGTCGAGCGGCGTCTCCTGGATGCGGGCGTATTCGACCTCCCCCACCAGACGCGTCGCCTCCGCTCTGAGCTCCTGGACCGCCTCGTCGACGATCAGGCGGCTGACCACGATGCCCAGAGGTACCCCCAGCAGGAGCACCGCGATGACCGCGACGACCAGAGTGGACGAGAGCAGGCGTCGGCGCATCGCCTACTCGCGTTCGAAGCGGAAGCCGACTCCCCGGACGGTGGTGATGTAGCGAGGCTTGGCCGCGTCGTCGCCGAGCTTGCGGCGCAGCCACGAAATGTGCATGTCGAGTGTCTTCGTGGAGCCCCACCAGTTGGTGTCCCACACCTCGCGCATGATCTGTTCCCGGGTGACGACCTTGCCCGCGTCGCGGACGAGCACCCGCAGCAGATCGAATTCCTTGGTCGTCAGATGCAGCTCCTTCTCCCCCATCCAGGCGCGGCGGGAGTCGGCGTCGATGCGGACGCCCTGCACCACGGGCGTCTCGGACGTGCCGCGTCGCAGCAGCGCCCGGACCCGGGCGAGCAGCTCCGCCAGCCGGAAGGGTTTGGTGACGTAGTCGTCCGCGCCGGCGTCCAGGCCGACGACGGTGTCGACCTCGTCCACGCGGGCGGTGAGTATGAGAACCGGGGTGCCGTGCCCTTCGGCGCGGATCCGGCGTGCGACCTCGAGGCCGTCCATTTCTGGCAAGCCGAGGTCGAGAACGATGAGGTCGATGCCACCCGACAGGGCCCTTTCCAGGGCCTGCGGGCCGTCGGGGCTCACCTCAACCTGGTAGCCCTCACGGCGCAGGGCGCGCGCGAGCGGCTCGGAAATCGAGGTGTCATCCTCGGCGAGAAGTACGCAGGTCATGAAGCGATCGTAGGACCTTAGGCGATCGTTTCCCGGTCACAGCGCGCGGTTTGACTCGTAGTTGACCTATCTATTGACCTGGGCAAACGCAGATAAATATCGGTTAGTCATGCTTAAATTGCCGCGAACTCCGAGGGGCGAACCAATACGCGATCATGTCGGCCGTCGGTCAATTCCCTCCGGCCCCCGGCGTGTCGCAGGCCTCAGGAGTGCGGCTCGGCGTGGCAGGCAGGCACACCCGTCTCAGGAGTGCGGCTCGGCGTAGCGAGCGAGATAGAGCTGCTCGCCCAGGGTCCGCATGAGCTCCAGCTCGGTCTCCAGGTAGTCGATGTGCTCTTCCTCGTCCGCGAGGATGTCCTCGAAGATACGGGCCGAGGTGATGTCGCCCTTCTCTCGCATGAGCTTGATGGCCGGCCGCAGCCGCTCCACCACCCCCAGCTCGATCTCCAGGTCGGCCCTGAGCTGCTCCTCGACCGTCTGCCCGATGTGCAGCGTGCCGAGGCGCTGGTAGTTGGGCAGCCCCTCCAGGAACAGGATGCGGTCGGTGAGCCTCTCGGCGTGCCGCATCTCCTCGAACGACTCCGCGCGGGTGTGCTCGGCCAGCTTGGTGTAACCCCAGTTCTCCTGCATCTTGGCGTGCAGGAAGTACTGGTTGATCGCGGTGAGCTCGGCGGTGAGCTGCTCGTTCAGCAACTCGATGATCTGTGTGTCGCCCTGCATGGACGGCCCCTCGTGCTATGCGGTCGTCAGTTCCTCAGACCTTTTCAGGATTGCACAGATCTTCCGGACACAAAGCGCACAGTCCCCACCAGCCCCCGTGGTGTCGCGAACCTGCTTCGCGCTCTTGGCGCCGGCGGCGATGCAGTCGTGGACCTCGTTCTCGGTCACAGCACGACAGACACACACATACATCGCAGGGCAGGCCTCTCAACAGGGGAAGGTTAGGCATGCCTAAGGTACCCGACTTTGGTTAGGCATGCCTACGTTAGCCCCGTCACATCTCTAATGCCCCCGGGCCAGCCACTCCTCCCGGTGCGGCGCCTCGGCGCCGATGGTGGTGGAGTCGCCGTGGCCGGTGTGCACGACGGTCTCTGCGGGCAGGCCGAGCAGCCGCCGCGTGATCGACTCCATGATGGTGTCGAACGACGAGTACGACCGGCCGGTCGCGCCGGGGCCGCCCTTGAACAGCGTGTCGCCGCTGAACAGCGCGCACAGGTCGGGCGCGTACAGGCAGACCGCTCCTGGGGAGTGGCCCGGCGTGTGCAGCACCTCCAGCGTGATCCCGCCCGCCTCGATCTTCTCCCCGTCGTCGAGCGGCGCGTACGACAGCCTGTCGCCGTACACCTGCTCCCACAGCACCTGGTCGGCGGGGTGCAGCCGGATCGGCGCGCCGGTGCGCTCGGCCAGTTCGGCGGCCGCGTCGATGTGGTCGTTGTGCGCGTGCGTGCAGACGATGGCCCGTACGGTCCGCTCGCCCACCCGGTCGGCGATGGCCTTCGCGTCGTGCGCGGCGTCGATGACGACCACCTCGCGGGCGTCGCCGACCAGCCAGACGTTGTTGTCGACCTCCCAGGTGCCGCCGTCGAGCGAGAACGTGCCGGAGGTGATGACCCTGTCGAGCATCTAGAGGATCACCACCGAGCGGAGCACCTCGCCGCGGCCCATCCGGGCGAACGCCTCCTCGACCTGCTCGAGCCCGATCGTCTCGGACACGAACCTGTCGAGCGGCAGCCGGTTCTGCAGGAACAGGTCGATCAGCATCGGGAAGTCGCGCGAGGGCAGGCAGTCGCCGTACCAGGACGACTTCAGCGACCCGCCGCGGCCGAACACGTCCAGCAGCGGCAGCTCCAGCGTCATCTCCGGGGTCGGGACGCCGACCAGCACCACCGTGCCCGCCAGGTCGCGGGCGTAGAAGGCCTGTTTGTACGTCTCGGGCCGGCCGACGGCGTCGATCACCACGTCGGCCCCGAAACCGCCGGTGAGGTCGCGGACGGCCTCGACCGGGTCGTTCTCCCGCGAGTTGACGATGTGGGTGGCACCGAAGTCTCGTGCCCATTCCAGCTTGCGGTCGTCGACGTCCACGGCGATGATCCTGGACGCGCCCGCCAGCGAGGCGCCGAGGACGGCCGCGTCGCCGACGCCGCCGCAGCCGATGACGGCCACGGTGTCGCCGCGCGTGACGTTGCCCGTGTTCAGCGCCGCGCCGAGCCCGGCCATCACGCCGCAGCCGAGCAGCCCGGCCACCTCGGCGGGCGCCTCGGCCGGCACCTTGGTGCACTGGCCGGCCGCCACCAGCGTCTTCTCCAGGAACGCGCCGATGCCGAGCGCCGGCGACAGCTCGGTGCCGTCGGCCAGCGTCATCTTCTGCGCGGCGTTGTGGGTGGCGAAGCAGTACCAGGGACGCCCGCGCAGGCAGGCCCGGCACTGGCCGCACACGGCCCGCCAGTTGAGGATCACGAAATCGCCCGGCTCCAGCCCGGTGACGCCCTCGCCGACGGCCTCCACGACGCCCGCCGCCTCATGGCCGAGCAGGAACGGGTAGTCGTCGCTGATGCCCCCCTCGCGGTAGTGCAGGTCGGTGTGGCAGACCCCGCAGGCCCGCACGTTCACGACCGCCTCGCCCGGCCCCGGGTCCGGCACCACGACCGTTTCGACGGAGACTTCCTGGCCTTTGCCTCGGGCGATGACGCCCTGCACTTCGTACGGCATGGCAGCCATCTTGTGTCAGGAGGATGGCCTCCGCAAGACATAGGGCTGCACCACGCCGAGCCCGCGTGCGGGCCGCCGCCTGATCTTGTGGAGCTCGGCCGCCGGGTTCCCGTCGGGCTCGCCGGCGAACGCCGAGTCGACCACGACTGGTGTGGCGGGCGGGCGCGCCGACGAGCAGCCGGTCGATCTGCTCGGCCGTGGGCCTGCCCGGCGGCGGCTCCGGCGAGCCCGCGCCCGAGGTCATCTCTCGTCGTCGTCGCCGTCGGAGGCGTCCTCGACCAGCCTGAACAGGTCGGTGCGGACGTCCTGGATGTGGGGGATGTCGCGCAGCACGATCTGCCCCCTGTCGCCGGCGGACTCGACGGTGAGCGTGCCGCAGCCGAAGAGCCGTTCGACGAAGGTCTGGTCGGAGCTGACCGTGTTGACCTTGGTCATCGGGATCTCGTCGGTCGACTTGTTGAGCACGCCGGTGCTGATCGTGAAGCGGTGCGTGGTGAGCACGTACCCGGTGTTCTTCCACTGCAGGTAGGGCACGAACGACCAGACCGTCAGCAGCAACAGGGCGATGACCCCGACGGCGAGCCTGGCGTAGAAGGCGTACTCCCACTCACCTGGGACGAGGAACAGGCCCGCGCCCGCGGCCACGGCGATGAGGACGAGCGCGATGAACGGGACGACGAGTCGCTTCCAATGGGGATGGAAGGACCGGATACGGCGTTCACCCTGCGTCAGGTGATGGTCCGGGATGGTCATGCGCAAATCGTGCCACCTCGGCGGGCGCGCGGCCACGAGGTTGGGACGAACCGCGTGGCTACGCGCTCGGCCGGACGTGGACGACCTCGCCGGCGCTCAGCGTGTGCCGCCTGCCTCCGGCCTCCACCACAAGGTGCCCGGCGCCGTCGATGCCGGTGGCGTGCCCCGTCAGCACCTCTCCGGCCGGCAGCTCGACCCTGACGTCGCGCCCGACGGTGGCGCTGGCAGCCAGGTAGGCGGCCCGCAGCCCGCACGCCTCGGCGTCGCCGCCCGCCTCCTCCCACTCGCGGTAGTGCGTCTCGACCTCCCGCAGGACGGCTCTGAGCAGCGGGTCTCTGTCGAGGCAGGCCGCCTTCTCCAGGGCCAGGGAGGTGGCGGTCTCGACGGGCAGCTCGTCGCGCCTGAGCGTCACGTTCAGGCCCATGCCGATGACCACCGCGTCCTCGACGCGCTCCGCCAGCACCCCGGCCAGCTTGCGCTCGCCGATCAGCAGGTCGTTGGGCCACTTGAGGCGGACGTCCACCTCGGCGAGCCTGCGTACGGCCGACGCCGCCGCCACGCCGAACAACAGCGACAGCCAGCCCTGCGCGGCCACCGGCACGGACGGCGTGAGCAGCACGGAGAACGTGAGCCCGGAGCGCGGCGGGGCGGCCCAGGTGCGGCCGAGCCTGCCCCTGCCGGCCGACTGCGCCTCCGCCACCAGCACCGCGCCCTGCGCCGCTCCCGCTCGGGCGGCCTGGGCCAGGTCGGCGTTGGTGGAGCCGGTGGTGTCGACGACGGTCAGGCCGGTCCACAGGCTGCCGGGCCGCACCAGGGCGCGGATCAGCGCCGCCTCGGAGAGAGGCGGGCGCTCAAGGTCGGAGTATCGCGAGTCGGGCACCATTCCATCTTCGCGGATCGCCCGACGCCCGCTGTCGCCGGAGCCCGGGCGAGGGGAAGATGAGACCATGAGCAGACGTCTGGACCCGCGTAACTGGGCCTCGTGGCGGCCGTTCGGCCTGGGCCTGCGTAAGCCGAACAACTACCTGGAACTGGTGCGGGCGTTCCGCTCGGTCAAGGGCAACCGGCGGTACGCATGGCGGATTCTCAACCAGGGCACGTGCGACGGGTGCGCGCTGGGCACCCAGGGCATGCGCGACTGGACGATGGACGAGATCCACCTGTGCAACATCAGGCTGCGACTGCTTCCCCTGAACACGATGCCCGCGCTGAAGTACCGGACCTTGCGTGACGTCTCCGGGCTCGCCGGGAAGAAGAGCGCGGAGCTGCGGGAGCTGGGGCGGCTGCCGTATCCGATGCTCAGGCGGGCGGGCGAGCCGGGCTTCACCCGAATCTCCTGGGACGAGGCGCTGCGCGTGGCCGCCGACGGGCTGCGCGGCGCGCGTTTCGGCGCGTACCTGACCAGCCGCGGCGTGCCGAACGAGAACTACTACGCCGCGCAGAAGGCGGTGCGGGCGCTCGGCACGAACAACATCGACAACGCGGCACGGGTCTGCCACTCGCCCTCGACGGTGGCGCTCAAGCAGACGATCGGCGCCGCGGCCACCACCTGCTCCTACAGCGACTGGATCGGCTCCGACCTGATCGTCTTCATCGGCTCGAACCCGTCGAACAACCAGCCCGTGGCGATGAAGTACCTGTACCACGCCAAGAAGGAGGGAACCAGGATCGCGATGGTCAACGCCTATCGCGAGCCAGGCATGGACAGGTACTGGGTGCCGTCCAACGCCGAGTCGGCGCTGTTCGGGACGAAGATCACCGACGAGTTCTTCGGCGTGAACGTGGGCGGCGACATCGGCTTCCTGAACGGCGTGCTCAAGCACCTGGTCGAGCACGGCTGGGTCGACAAGGAGTTCGTCGAGGAGCGCACCTCGGGCTTCGAGGCGGCGCGGCAGGCGGTGGCGGCGCAGTCGTGGGAGGAGCTGGAGGCGCTGTCCGGGGCCACCCGCGACGACATGTTCAGGCTGGCCAGGCTGCTCGGCGAGGCGCGGTCCGCGGTGCTGGTCTGGTCGATGGGCATCACGCAGCACAGCTACGGCGAGGACAACGTCAGGGCGATCGTGAACCTGGCGCTGGCCCGCGGCTTCCTGGGGCGCGACAAGTGCGGGCTGATGCCGATCCGCGGGCACAGCGGCGTGCAGGGCGGGGCCGAGATGGGCGCGTACGCGACGGGCCTGCCGGGCGGCCTGCCGATCACGCCAGAAAATGCCACGAAATTTACTGATATATGGGGCTTCGAGGTCCCCGCGACGCCCGGCCTGACCGCGACCGACATGATCGACGCGGCGCACGCGGGCGATCTGGACGTCCTCATCTCCTCGGGCGGCAACTTCCTGGAGGTCCTGCCCGACCCCGGCTACTGCCGGGAGGCGCTCTCGCGGCCGCGGCTGCGGATCCACATCGACATCGTGCTCTCCTCGCAGATGCTCGCCCCTTGCGAGGGGGACGTCCTGCTGCTGCCCGCCCAGACCAGGTACGAGATGGTCGGCGGGGTCACCGAGACCTCGACGGAGCGGCGGATCATCTTCTCGCCCGAGGTCGAGGGGCCCAGGATCGGCGAGGCGTGGCCGGAGTGGAAGATCTTCACCGAGCTGGCCGCCCGCACACGTCCCGAAATTTCGGGACAGGTGCGGTTCGCGGGCACCCCGCAGATCCGCGCGGAGATCGAGCGCGCCGTCCCGTTCTACCAGGGCATCGCCGACCTGCGGGCCTTCGGCGACAACGTCCAGTACGGCGGACGGCACCTGTTCGCCGACGGCCGCTTCCAGACCCCCGACGGGCTGGCCAGGTTCTCGGCCGTGCAGCTGCCCGCGCTGGAACGCCCCGACGGGACGTTCATGGTGGCCACGCGGCGCGGCAAGCAGTTCAACAGCATGGTCCACGAGCGCCTCGACGGCTTCAACGGCGCCACCCGCGAGGCCGTGCTGATGAGCGGGTACGACGCCGACCGCCTCGGCCTGCCCGACGGCTCCCCCGTCGAGCTGCGCTCCGGCGAGCGCTCCTACCGGGGCAGGGTGCTGCGCGCGCCGGTGATGCCGGGCAACCTGCAGATCCACTGGCCGGAGGGGAACGTCCTGCTGGACGAGTCCAGGCGCTCTCCCGACGCGCGGATCCCCGACTACAACGCGTGCGTCACGGTGCGTCCGCTGTGAACACCAGGCCGGGCCCCACCACCCGCGTCAGGATCCGGGAGATCTCCGGCGCCGTCGTCCGCGATCGCCGCGACGACCTGGCCACCGAGGAGCCGCTGGAGATCCGGCTCAGCTCGCTCGACGGTGCCCGCCGGACCGTCGCCATCACCATGCGCACCCCCGGCCACGACTTCGAGCTGGCCGCCGGCTTCCTGCACGGGGAGGGCCTGGCGAGCCCGGAGGGCGTCGCGGCGATCGGTTACTGCACCGACGAGGACGTCGCGCCGGAGGCTCGGTACAACACGGTCACGGTGCGCCTGCACGGCCCGATCCCCGACCTGCCGGCGCTCGACCGCCACTTCCTCACGTCCAGCGCGTGCGGCGTATGCGGCTCGGCCAGCCTGGACGTACTGCACGACCGCTGCCGTCCGCTGCCGCGCGGCTCGCTGGAGCTGGCGCCCGAGGTCCTGTACGCCCTGCCGGACCGGCTGCGCAAGGCGCAGGGCGTGTTCGGCAAGACGGGCGGGCTGCACGCGGCGGGCCTGTTCACCAGGGCGGGCGAGCTGATCGCGCTCAGGGAGGACGTCGGCAGGCACAACGCGGTCGACAAGCTCGTCGGCTGGGCCGCGCTCGACGGGCGGCTGCCGCTGGCCGAGCACGTGCTGATGGTCAGCGGCCGGGCCAGCTACGAGATCATGCAGAAGGCCCTGGCGGCGGGTGTGCCGGTGGTGTGCGCAGTGTCGGCCCCTTCGTCGCTGGCGGTGGACCTGGCCAGGGACTTCGGGATGACGCTGGTCGGGTTCCTGCGCGGCGAGCGCTGCAACGTCTACGCGGGCCAGGAGCGGATCAGCCTGTAGCCTCCCTCGCCACACCTCCCGGACTTCCAGGCCATATGAGTGGAATAGATGATTCCGTTCTGCTAATCTATGAACAGAACGATCCGTTCCATTCCTTGACCGAGAGGGCCACCGATGTCCGAGATCCGCCCCTTCCGCATCGAGATCCCCCAGGCCGACCTCGACGACCTGCACGCCCGCCTGGCCCTGACCCGCTTCACCCACGAGATCGCCGGCGCCGACCAGGGCGTCACCGTCGAGCGGGTCAAGCGGCTCGTCGGCTACTGGCGCGACGGCTACGACTGGCGGGCGCAGGAGGCCAGGCTCAACGCGTACCCGCAGTTCACCACCGAGATCGACGGGCAGAACATCCACTTCCTGCACGTCCGCTCCGGCAACCCCGACGCCCTGCCGCTCATCCTCACGCACGGCTGGCCCGGCTCGGTCGTGGAGTACCTCGCCGCCGTCGAACCGCTGTCGCGCCACTTCCACCTGGTCATCCCGTCGCTGCCCGGCTTCGGCTTCTCCGGCCCGACGACCGAGCTGGGCTGGAACAACCTGCGCATCGCCGCCGCGTGGGCCGAGCTGATGGCCAGGCTCGGCTACGAGCGGTACGGCGCGGTGGGCAACGACGCCGGGTCGATGATCTCGCCCGAGCTCGGCAGGGTCGCCCCGGAGCACGTCGTGGGAGTGCACGTGACCCAGCTGTTCTCCTTCCCGTCAGGCGACCCGGCCGAGTTCGCGGACCTGAGCGAGGAGGAGCAGGCGGGCCTGGCCGTGCTCGACTGGTTCTGGAAGGAGAAGGGCGCCTTCAACGTCCTGCACTCCCAGCAGCCGCAGACGCTGGCGCACGCGATCGCCGACTCCCCCGCCGGCCTGCTGGGCTGGCTCGTCCAGCTCTTCGACGAGGACCTCGACGACGACTTCGTGCTGACCAACGCGGCGATCTACTGGTTCACCGGCACGGCCGGCTCCGCCCTCCGCCTGTACTGGGAGAACGCCCGCGCCGAGCAGCCGAAGCAGCCCACCACGGCGCCCACCGCGCTGGCCATGAGCGAAGGCGACTTCGCCTCGATACGCCGCTTCGCCGAGCGCGACCACCACGGCATCGTCTCCTGGAAGACGCTGGACGCCCCGGCCCACGGCCACTACACCGCGCACACCGCGACCGAGGCGCTCACCTCCGACATCCGCGCCTTCTTCGACGGCCTCCGCTGAGCCCCGCGGGCCTGTCAGCCGGTGTTCTGCAGGCCCGCCGCCACGCCGTTGACCGAGAGGAGCAGGAGCGTCGACAGGCGCTCGCGCTCCTGCTCGGAGACCTCGCCGGTGCGCAGCGCCCGCAGCGCGCGCAGCTGAAGGTGCGACAGGGCGTCGACGTACGGGTCGCGCAGCTGGACGGCGCGCGAGAGGACCTTGCGGTTCTCCAGCAGGCGGGTGTGGCCGGTGACCCGCAGCACCAGGCTCCTCGTCCGGTCGTACTCCTCCAGCACCTGCCCGGTGAAGTCCTCCCGGCCGCCGAGCGCCAGGTAGCGTTCGGCGATCGAGCGGTCGGTCTTGGCCAGCGACATCTCCGCGTTGTCGAGCATCGCGTTGAAGAGCGGCCATTCGGCGTACGCCGCCTGGAGCTCCTCCAGGGAGGCGACCGCCGCCAGCCCGGTGCCGAGGCCGTACCAGCCGGGCAGGTTCACCCGGGTCTGGGCCCAGGCGAACACCCACGGGATGGCGCGCAGGTCGTCGAGCGAGCGGGGGGCGCCCAGGCCGCGGCGGGCCGGGCGGGAGCCGAGGCGCAGCGAGCCGATCTCCTCCAGCGGGCTGACCAGGGCGAACCACTCGGGGAAGCCGGGCGCCTCGGTCAGCGACCGGTACGCCCCCTCGGAGGCCGTCGCCACCTGCTCCGCCAGCGAGCGGAAGCGGTCGGCGGCGGCGGCCGTGCGGGCGCCGACCGACGGCGACGAGGCCAGCAGCACCGCGTTCGTCACCTGCTCCATGTGGCGGCGGGCGATCGCCGTGTGCCCGTAACGGGCGAAGATGACCTCGCCCTGCTCGGTGACCTTGAAACGGCCCGCGACGGAACCGGGCGCCTGGGCGAGGACCGCGCGGTTGGCGGGCCCGCCGCCCCGGCCGAGCGCGCCGCCCCTGCCGTGGAACATGCGCAGGCGGACGTCGTTGCGCACTGCCCAGTCGGTCAGCCGCTCCTGCGCCTCGTACAGCCGCAGCGTGGCGGCGGCCGGGCCCAGCTCCTTGGCCGAGTCGGAGTAACCGAGCATGACCTCCATGCGCCGGCCCGTCTGCGCCAGCCGCTCGCGCACCTGAGGCAGCTCGAGCATGCCGGTCAGCACGTCCGGCGAGTTCTCCAGGTCCTGGCCGGACTCGAAGAGCGGCACCACGTCGAGCACCAGGGCACGCGCGCCCAGCGCGTGCTCGGCCAGCTCGTAGACGGCGGCGACGTCGTCGGCCGAGCGGGTGAAGGAGACGACGTAGCGGGAGCAGGCGGTGACGCCGAACCGCTCCTGGATCCAGGCGATCACCCGGATCGTGGCCAGCACCTCCTCGGTGCGCTCCGACAGCTCGCCACCGGCCCTGACCTCCTCCAGCGCCGCCGCGTGCACCTGGGAGTGCTGGCGGACCTCCAGCTCGGCCAGGTGGAAGCCGAACGTCTCGACCTGCCAGATGAGGTGCTGCAGCTCGCCGTACGCCTGCCGCTCGGCGTGCTCGGCCAGCGACTCCTGGGTCAGGCGCAGGTCGGCGAGCAGTTCGGCGGGCGAGCGGTAGGCGAGGTCGAGGTCGCGGCGGCGGGTGGCGGCGATGCGGGCGGCCACGAACAGCAGCCACTGCCGGTGCGGCTCGCGCGGCGAGCGCTTGGCCAGCTCCGAGACCAGCTCGGGGCTGGCGTCGGCGGCAGCCCCCAGCGCCGACCTGAGCGCGGGCGAGGCGGGGGCGAGCTGCGCGGTCGCGGTGAGCGTGCGGGCGATGCGGCTGGTCGCGGTCTCCAGCGCGGTCAGCACGTGCTCGGCCTGGATCTGGATGGTGTCGCGGGTGACCTTGGAGGTGACGTTCGGGTTGCCGTCGCGGTCGCCGCCGATCCAGCTGCCGTAGCGGATGAACGGCCTGGCCAGCGGCGGACGGGTGCCCGTGGCGTCGCCGAGCGCGGCGTCGAGCGACCGGTAGACCTGCGGGACCACGCGGAACAGCGTCTCGTCGAAGGCGGCCATGGCGGTGCGGACCTCGTCAAGCGGGTCCAGCTTGGTGGAGCGCAGCTGGGCCGTGCGCCACAGCAGATCGATCTCCTCCAGCAACCGGCGCCTGCTCTCCGCCCGTTCGGAGGCGCCGCGCCCCGGCGTGTTGTACTCGGTGAGCTGCCCGCTGACGCGCTGGATCGCGGTGACGACCGCGCGCCTGCGCGCCTCGGTCGGGTGCGCGGTCAGAACCGGGTGCAGCTCCAGGCCCTCGACCAGCTCAGCGACCCGCTCACGGCCCAGCTCCTGGACGGCCTGCGCCAGCGACTCGCGCTGCGCAGCGCCCTCGGTGTCGCGCTCGCGCAGCGTACGGATGCGGTAGTGCTCCTCGGCCAGGTTGGCCAGGTGGAAGTAGCAGGTGAAGGCACGGGCGATCTGGACGGCCCGTTCGATCTCCCATTCGGCGACCATGGCGGTGATCTGGTCGGCCGAGGCCTCGCCCCTGCGGGCGGCGATGACGGCCTTGCGCAGCCGCTCGACGTCGGCCAGCAGATCGGCCCCACCCTGCTCGGCGATCACCTGGCCGAGTAGTTCACCGAGCAGGCGCACGTCGTGGCGCAGCTCGTGGGGCATCTCGATAACGGCGGCATTTCGACCCTGGATCCCCTGGTCAATCATGATTCGAAGGGTATCGAGTCGGTCTGGGCGACCGAAGACCGGTCTCACCAAATGGACTAGACCAATGGTGTCGCCGGTACTCAGGTCGGCCGCGACACCGCCGCCACCAGCTCCGGGAGCCGTCCGAACCCGATCTTCGCCGCGAGCCGCCTGCCGAGCACCTCGGCGAGCAGCCCGTAGAACGGCGCGAGCACGAGAACCCAGAGGGCCCCGAAGACGAGCGCCACCACGAACGGCAGCGACAGCGCGGCGATGCCGAGCAGCGCCCCTATGGACGAGGCGAACGCCTGGCCGCCCTGCCCGGGGGCGGCGCCGCTGAAGGCGTTGAGCCGCTCGGGCACGGTGTACGGGATGGTCACGCTGGTCACGGCGCCGACGCCGAGCCCGATGCCGAGAGCGCCCCATCCGGCCAGCATCGCCGGGACGATCGCGCCGGGGTGCCCGGTGTACAGCCCGGCGGCGACGGCGAGCGCGGCGAGCAGCGGGGTGGCGAGCAGGGCGTTGGCGAGGTGCCGCCCGGCCAGGTCGGTGCGCAGCCCCTGCTCCGAGCCGCAGGCGACGACGTTCATCCACAGCGACGGGCCGTCGAGGCCGTACGCGTTGCCCGACTGCAGGGCGATCATCGTCGCTCCTGACGCGGTGAGGAGCACGGGCACCCACGTACCCATGGGCGCCCCGCTGCTGGTCAGCGAGAACGCGAGCACGACGGTGACCACGATGGCGACGAACCAGGACACGCGGAACCTGGGCTCGCGCCTGGTGTACTTCAGCTCCTTGGTCACCACGGCGGCCAGCGGCCCGTCGGGCAGGAAGCGGTCGACCAGCCCGCTCTCCCTGCGCACGGACGCGGCCCGGACGGAGGTGTCGGGCATGACCAGCGCCCGGCTCAGCGCCTTGATCCACAGCCAGCCGACCACCAGCACCACGACCGCCAGGACGGCCACCTCGGCCAGCCCGGTCAGCCCGCCGGCGGCCATCGCGTGCGCCGCCATGCCGGGCGGCGTCCATCTGAGGAGGCTCGCGGTGCCGTGCAGCAGCGCGGCGGGGTCGCCGAGGCCCCGGTTGAGCACCAGGTTCGGAAGCTGTGCGAGGAGCACCACGAAGATCGCCGACACGGCCAGCACGTCCCGGCCGCGCCGAGTGCGCATCGCGCCGGACAGCGACGTGGTGACCAGCCTGGACGTCACCAGGCAGAGCGCGAACTGGAGCAGCACGGCCGGCACCCCGAGCAGGACCCCGTCGACGCCCGTGGCCAGCCCGGCGAGCGCGCCCGCAGTCACGACCAGTGTCGCCGCGGGCCACACCCCGGTGGCGGACGCGGTGAACAGGCCGACGGCCAGCTCGCGGGTGCGCAGCGGGAACAGCGACAGCCGCGCGGGGTCGAGCGTGTCGTCGAGCCCGAAGGCGAGCAGCGGCACGATCATCCAGCCGATGAGGAAGAGCGCGTACGCGACGGTGACGAGGTCGGCCGCGACGTCGTGCGGGGCCAGCCGGAGCAGGGCCATCAGCAGGAAGCCGAACAGCGCCAGGACCACGGCCATGATCAGCGTGAAGACGAAGCCGAGCTTGCGCTGGACGTCGCCGCGCAGGTTCCCGGCGAGCAGGCGGAGCTTGAGCCCGCCGAAGAGCAGGACGGTGGCCACTACCGCTCCCTGGTCTGGGCGCCGAGCCAGGACAGCCCGGCGCCGCCGTCGTCGCGCCGGCCGCCGACCAGCCGCAGGAACGCCTCGTTGAGGCTGCTCCCGCCGCGGACCTCCTCCAGCGGGCCCTGCGCCACGATGTGGCCGCCGCTCATCACCGACACCCAGTCGCACAACCGCTCGACGAGGTCCATGACGTGGCTGGAGAAGACGACGGTCGAGCCCGACTCGGTGAAGCGCCGCAGCACCTCGGCGAGCGTGTTGGCGCTGACCGGGTCGACGCCCTCGAACGGCTCGTCGAGGAAGAGCACCGACGGGTTGTGCAGCAGCGCCGCGGCCAGGCCGATCTTCTTGCGCATGCCGGTGGAGTAGTCGACGACGAGCTTGTCGGCGGCGCCGTCGAGGTCCATCACGTGCAGCAGCTCGTGGGCGCGCCCCTCGACGTCGGCCTTGGGGATGCCGCGCAGTCGCCCGCAGTAGAGGAGCAGTTCGCGGCCCGACAGCCGCTCGAACAGTCTGAGCCCTTCGGGCAGCACCCCGATTCTGGCCTTGACCTGGACGGGGTCGCGCCAGACGCTGAGCCCGTCGATCTCGGCCTGGCCGCCGTCGGGGCGTAGCAGGCCGGTGACCATGCTGAGCGTGGTGGTCTTGCCCGCGCCGTTGGGCCCGACCAGCCCGGCGAAACTGCCCGCGGGGACGACCAGGTTGACACCCGCGACCGCGACCTGCGGCCCGTACCTCTTGAACAGACCTTCGGTGCGAACCGCGTGCGTCATGGATCCACTCTATGAGGAGGGATTACCCTTGCGCGCATGACAGCTGCCGAGGCCATGCCGGATATGCCGGACATCCACACCACCGCTGGCAAGATCGCCGATCTGGAGCGGCGGCTCGACGAGGCCGTCCACGCCGGGTCGACGGCGGCGGTCGAGAAGCAGCACGCCAAGGGCAAGATGACGGCTCGCGAGCGGGTGCTGGCCCTGCTGGACGAGGGCTCGTTCGTGGAGTTCGACGAGTTCGCCAGGCACCGCTCCACGATGTTCGGGCTGGAGAACCGGCGCCCCTACGGCGACGGGGTGATCACCGGGCACGGCACCATCGACGGCCGGCAGGTCTGCGTCTTCTCGCAGGACGTGACCGTCTTCGGCGGCTCGCTCGGCGAGGTCTACGGCGAGAAGATCGTCAAGATGCTCGACCTGGCGCTCAAGACCGGCTGCCCGATCATCGGCATCAACGAGGGCGGCGGCGCGCGCATCCAGGAGGGCGTGGTCGCGCTCGGGCTCTACGCGGAGATCTTCAAGCGCAACGTGCACGCGTCGGGCGTGATCCCGCAGATCTCGCTGATCATGGGCGCCGCGGCGGGCGGGCACGTCTACTCCCCCGCGCTGACCGACTTCGTGGTCATGGTGGACCAGACGTCGCACATGTTCATCACCGGGCCGGACGTGATCAAGACGGTGACCGGCGAGGAGGTCACGTTCGAGGAGCTCGGCGGCGCGCACACGCACAACACCAAGTCGGGCGTGGCCCACTACCAGGCCTCGGACGAGAACGACGCGCTGGAGTACGTCAAGGCGCTGCTGTCGTACCTGCCGTCCAACAACCTGGACGAGGCGCCCGCGCTCGAGGCCGCCACGGACCTGGAGCCCGACCCCGAGCTGGACGAGCTGATCCCCGACTCGGCGAACCAGCCGTACGACATGCACCGGGTGATCGAGCACGTGCTGGACGACGGTGAGTTCCTGGAGGTGCACGCGCTGTTCGCGCCGAACGTGGTGGTGGGCTACGGCCGGGTGGACGGGCGTCCGGTGGGAGTCGTCGCCAACCAGCCCATGCATTTCGCCGGATGTCTGGATATCAACGCATCCGAAAAGGCCGCCCGATTCATTCGCACCTGCGACGCCTTCAATATTCCGATCCTGACTTTTGTCGACGTACCGGGATTCCTCCCAGGAACCGATCAGGAATGGAACGGAATCATCCGGCGCGGCGCCAAGCTGCTCTACGCCTACGCCGAGGCCACCGTCCCGCTGGTCACCGTGATCACCCGCAAGGCGTACGGCGGCGCCTACGACGTCATGGGCTCCAAGCACCTCGGCGCGGACGTCAACCTGGCCTGGCCGACCGCGCAGATCGCGGTCATGGGCGCGCAGGGCGCGGTCAACATCCTCTACCGGCGCGAGCTGGCCGCCGCCGAGGACGCCGACGCCGAGCGGGCCCGGCTGGTGACCGAGTATGAGGACACGCTGGCCAATCCGTACATCGCGGCCGAGCGCGGCTACGTCGACGCGGTGATTCGGCCGGCCGAAACGCGGGCACAGGTTGTCAAGGCGCTCCGCGCGCTGCGGAACAAGCGCGCCTCGCTGCCGCCCAAGAAGCATGGGAACATCCCGCTATGAGTGGACATTTGAAGATCGTTCGGGGTGACGCCACCCCTGAGGAGATCGCCGCGCTCGTGGCGGTTCTCGCCACGCGAGAGGCCGAACCGGCGCCGCCGCCCGCACCCAGAAGTCAAACGTGGCGAAACCCGGCGAGAACGATGCGTAACCCACTCTCACCGGGGAAGTCGGCTTGGCGGATGAGCGGCCTACCCTAGATAGATCCAGCGAAACGGGTGTCAAGCTTCCCAGGAGTTGGGACTATCTAGAAAAGTAGGCACGTATATAGTCAGCCGATCAACGAACGCCGCGGCCTGGAGGACGAACATGGCCATCCCAGACCTCATGCCGCATCCTGTGGCAGCAAAGTACGCCGTCCTGGTGGACGTCGGATACCTGTACGCCGCCGCAGGTGAAGTCCTGCTTGGCGCCAAGGAGCGCAAGGAATACCGGGTGGCCGCCGATGAGCTCATCCAGAGTCTACAGAAACATGCCGAGGTACGAATTTCCGGCGAACTACTGCGGATCTATTGGTATGACGCCGCGCGCGACCGTGTGCCCACCGTCGACCAGCGCGTCATCGCCCAGCTTCCGTGGGTCAAGGTCCGGCTTGGCAACCTGAACGCGCGCGGACAGCAGAAAGGCGTCGACGCGCAGATCAGGAGCGATCTGGAGGCACTGGCCAGGCATCACGCGGTCACCGACACCATCCTGTTGGCGGGCGACGAGGACATGGTGCCCGCGGTGGAGGCGGCCCAGGCGTACGGGGTGCGCATCCACCTGTGGGGCGTCGAACCGCCGTACGGCACGAACCAGGCCGAACGGCTCGTGTGGGAGTCCGACACCGTAGAAGTGATCTCCGCCGATTTCCTGAGGCCCTTTTTCAGCCGTGCTCCCCAGCCCGTCCCGGTCACACCGCCGGCCGCCGCGCCGTCGCCCGCACAGGTCTTCGCCGGGCGCACTCCGGTCAAGCCGCACGTCAAGCCCGGCCAGGTGGCCAAGCTCGGGCCGAACCGCCCGCGCGTCGAGGACGTCGGCGAGCACGTGGCGCAGAAGTGGATCCTGACGCGCGGCCGCGACAACATCCGCGACCTGCTGCCGGGCCCGATCCTGCCGACCGTGATCGACACCGAACTGCTCATCGAGGCGGAGAAGGAGCTGGGGCACTCGCTGCGGCCCTTCCCCGAGGCCCGGGTCTGGCTGCGCGACGGGTTCTGGGCGCGCGTCTACCGGGAGTTCGACCTGGGTGTGGGCGTCTCGTCCAAGTAGTGGCCGCCCAGCAGGGCCTCGGCCGTGGCCGTCCGGGCGTACAGGACGTACCGCCCGGTGCGGTGGGCGGTGCAGAAACCGGCCCTGCGCAGCGCGGTGAGGTGCTGGTTGACGCCGGGCTCTGAGAGTCCGGCGCGCTGGGCCAGGTCGCGGGTGGAGGCGGGCTGGTCGAGTTCGACCAGCAGCCGGGCGCGCGTCCTGCCGAGCACCGCGGCCAGCGCCTCCGGCACGTCCAGCTCGCGACGCTCCCAGAGCGTGGCGATGCCGCGCGGCGGGTAGCGGACCGTCGGCTGGTACGGCGGGGTGGTGACCGAGAAGACCCTCGGCCAGGCGAACACGCACGGCACGAGCAGCAGCCCGAGCCCGCGCAGCGAGCGGTCTCCCGACACGTACCGGTGCTCCACGCGCAGCGTGCCGTCTTCCCAGGTGACGGCGGCGTCGAGGTCGGCCAGCATGCGCTGCGCACCGCCCTCAGCCAGCAGCCTGGCCCGGTGCAGGATCTCACCTTCGAGCAGCGCCCTGATCTTCGGCCAGTACGGCGCCATCGCCGCCTCCCAGTAGCCGGCGACCTCC
The DNA here is from genome assembly GCF_040614375.1 of Nonomuraea sp. NPDC005983. NCBI lineage: Bacteria > Bacillati > Actinomycetota > Actinomycetes > Streptosporangiales > Streptosporangiaceae > Nonomuraea > Nonomuraea sp. NPDC005983. Next base: position 62,294 of record NZ_JBEXUP010000013.1, on the reverse strand, counting down.
TCCGCCAGGCGTTCCAGCCCCTTCTCCGGGTCGTCGTAGAGCGCCTGGACGCGCCTGGTCCTGGGGGTCCGGATGTGGTCGAGGTCCGTCCTGACGCGGCCGGCGGCGCCGCGCATGGTGGCCAGCTCCAGTTCCAGGTCCGGCATCGAGGTGGACGGCGGGGTGCAGGCGAAGCCCGCGATGGAGACCGTGGGGACAGGGACCAGGTCCGACAGCAGCCGCCAGTCGACGTCCTCCAGCCGCCTGCGCACCCGCTCGGCCCAGGGCCTGAGCAGCGGGTGCCCCGCCGGGTTCTTGACCACCCGCACGCTGGCGACGACCTCGCCGAGCGGGGAGACCGCGAAGCGGGTGTTGGCCACGTCGCGGGCCGTGAAGTGGAGATCCAGAGTCATGGATTCGCGTCTCACTTAATCGATGGCGCCGTCGAAGGCCATATCAGCATCGTTGGCGACATGACGGCAACAAGCTTGACCGAAGCGCCCCTGCTGCGGCAGCCCGGCTTCCGCGACCTCTACATCGCCGGCGCGGTCAGCCAGCTCGGCAGCCAGATCAGCTACGTCACCCTGCCCCTGCTCGCGGTCACCACGCTCGGCGCCGGGCCGGGCGAGGTGGGCCTGCTCAGCGCGCTGAGCACGCTGACGGTGCTGATAGTCGGCCTGCCCGCCGGCGCCTGGGTGGACCGGCTCAGGCGCCGCCCCCTGATGGTCGCCACCGACCTGGCCCGCGCGCTGGTGCTGGCGTCGGTGCCGGTCGGGTGGTGGCTGGGATGGCTGTCCATGGCGCAGCTCTACCTGGTGGCGATGCTGGTCGGCGCGGGGTCGCTGCTGTTCGACGTGGCGTCGCTGAGCCTCGTCCCCGGGCTGGTCGGACGCGAGCGGCTGACGGCTGCCAACTCGCTGCTGGTGGGGACCGGCGCGGGCATGGACATCGCAGGCAGGAGCGCGGCGGGCGTCCTGGTGCAGCTCGCCGGCGCGCCCGTGGCCATCCTGCTGGACGCGCTGAGCTACCTGTGGTCGGCCGCCTGGCTGCGCCGCGTCCACGAACCGCCGCCCGCCGTGAGCGACCGGCCCGCCCGCGAGTCGCTGCGCGGCCGGATCGTGGACGGCGTGCGCTTCCTGTTCGGCAACCCGGTGCTGGTCGCGGCCCTCACCCAGGGGACCATGGCGAACCTGGCGTTCCCGCTCTGCTCGGTGCTGCTGCCCGTGCTGATCGTCGAGCACCTCGGCTACCCGGAGTGGGTGCTGGGGGCGTTCCTGGCGGTCGGCGGTCTGGGAGTGCTCGCCGGATCGTCGGCCGCGCACCTGATCGGGCGGCGCTTCGGGACCGGCAGGGGCGTCTGGCTCGTCAGCCTGGTGACCACGCCGGCGGCGCTCCTGGTGCCGTTCCTCGATCGGGGCGGCTGGCTGGTGGCCGGGGCTGCGGCCTGGTTCGTGCTGACGTTCCGCACCGGGATCAACAACGTTCTGCTGGTCAGCCTGAGGCAGCGGGTGACGCCCGACGACCTGCTCGGCCGGATGACGGCCACGATGCGGCTGCTGCTGATGGGCGCCCTCGGCCTCGGCAGCCTGCTCGCCGGGCTGCTCGGAGAGGTGTGGGGGCTGCGCGCGCCGCTCTGGGCGGGCGGCGTCGTCATGGCGCTGAGCTGGCTCCCCCTCGCCTTCGGCCCCCTCCGCCGCCAACCCTGACCCCGCCCACTGGCTCACCCGTCCTCAAGCCATCGGCGACGGACCGGCCACGCGGGTCCGCACCCTCACCTGATCGCGGCGGCACGGCCCGCCCGCGGGTCCGATCTCCGCCAGTCACCCCCTGCGAGCTGGCGACCTGCGGTTTCACGGTCGTGTCCGATTTCCGCCAGTCACGGCCCCTGACGAGGACTTACGCTCGGAGGCATGTCACCACTAGAGCTCGACTTCGACTCCTGCTACCGGGCGGTCGCCGCCCGGGACGCACGCTTCGACGGACGCTTCTACACGGCGGTGACCACGACGCGCATCTACTGCCGTCCGATCTGCCCGGCCCGTACCCCGGCCTCGCGTAACGTCCGCTTCTACCGGCACGCGGCCTCGGCGGAGGCGGCCGGTTTCCGCCCCTGCAAGCGCTGCCGTCCCGAGTTGTCGCCGGGCGATCCCGGCTGGGACCTGCGCGGCGACCTCATCGGACGCGCGCTGCGTCTCATCGACGACGGCGCGGCGGACGAGCGCGGCGTGGCAGGCCTGGCCGTCCGCCTGCACATCACCGAGCGGCACCTGCACCGGCTGTTCGTCGCCGAGCTGGGCGTCGGCCCGCTGGCCGTCGCCAGGACGAAGCGGCTCCTGCTGGCCAAACAGCTGCTGACCGAGACGTCGCTGTCGGTCACCGAGGTGGCGTTCGCCGCGGGGTTCGGCAGCGTCCGCCAGTTCAACGCGACGATGCGCGAGACGTACGGCTTCACCCCGAGCGAGCTGCGTGCCACTGCGGGCGGCGCGGCCAGAGCGGCCGCCACCGACGGACGCGCCACCAGGAGGGCGGCCGGCGCGGGCAGGGCCGGCGGCGCGGCACCGGACGGCGCAACGCCGGGCCAGAACGTGGCGGGCCAGCCAGCGGGCCAGGCAGCGGGCCAGGCGGCGGACGAGGCGCTGACGGGCACGTCGCCCGGCGGCTGCCCGGCGGAGGCGCACGTGGTCGCCGCGCCCGCGACGCTCCGGTTGCGCCTGCACCGGCGCGAGCCGTACGACGCCGACGGGGTGCTCGCCTTCCTGGCCTCCCGTGCGATCCCCGGGCTGGAGGCGGCGGACCGGACGTCCTACAGCCGGGCGGTGCCCGGCGGGACGGTCACGCTCACCCCGCAGCCCGGCCACATCGCGCTGGACGTCGCCATCGAGGACACCCGGCAGCTCGCCCGCATCGTCGCCCGCTGCCGCCGCCTCCTCGACCTCGACGCCGACCCCGAGGCCATCGCCGAGGCGCTCCGCCAGACCTCCTTGGGGGCGCTGGTCGAGGCCCGTCCCGGCCTGCGGGTGCCCGGCACGTTCGACGGCTTCGAGCTGGCGGTGCGCGCCGTGGTGGGCCAGCAGATCTCGGTCGCCGGCGCCCGCACGCTGCTGGGCCGCATCGTGGCCAGGGCGGGCAGCCACACGCCGGAGGGCGGGGCCGGGGCCGGCAGCGGGCTCTCGCACCTGTTCCCCACGCCCGCCGAGCTGCTCCAGGCCGACCTGCAGGGGCTCGGCCTGACGAACCGGCGGATCGACACGCTGAAAGACCTGGCCACCCGCACGGCCGACGGCCGCCTCGACCTCGACGGCGGGCAGGACCCCGGCGAGGCCGTGGCCGAGCTGCTGGAGGTTCCCGGTATCGGGCCGTGGACCGCCAGCTACATCGGGCTGCGCGCGCTGCGCGACCCCGACGCGTGGCCCACCGGCGACCTCGTGCTCGACAAGCGCATGGCCGCCCTGGGCATCCCGCACGACCACATCGAGCGGTGGCGGCCCTGGCGGGCCTACGCCGCGCTGCACCTCTGGAGTTCATCATGATCTACGCTCAGGTCCTCCCCACGCCGATCGGGCCGCTGTCCCTGCTGATGCGGGAGGACGCGCTGGTGGCGGCGGGCTTCACCGCCGACCCCACAGAGATGTTCGTCAGGCTCGCGCTCGCCCTCCAGGCCGAGGGCCTGGACGTGGTGGACGATCTCGGCCCCGCCTCGCAGGCCGTCCGCGACTACCTCGACGGCGACCTGCTGGCACTGGACGCCATCCCGGTCGAGCAGCCGGGCACGCCCACCCGCAAGCGGCTGCACCAGGCGCTGCGCGAGGTGAAGCCCGGCACCACGGTGTCGTACGGCGAGCTGGCCGAGCGGGCGGGCCTGCCGAAGACGGCGGCCAGGGCGGCCGGGTCCGCGTGCGCGCAGAACCTGATCGCCCCGTTCGTACCGTGTCACCGGGTCCTGCCCACCACGGGCGGTTTCGGCGGCTACTACTACGGGGTCCCCGTGAAGGAGTGGCTGCTGGCGCACGAGTCCGGCAGGGCGTAGTCGCTCCGGGTCGCTCCGGGCCGCTCCGGGGCCGCCCCGTCAGGCTGGGACGGCCCTGTGGCGGCGGAACTGGACGCCGGCGAGGCCCGCCACCGCGAGTCCGGCCAGCCCGAGCAGGGCGGCGGACCAGGCGGGCGCGGTGTAGCCGAAGCCGGCGTCGATCGTGAGCCCGGCCGCGAAGGACCCGATCGCGTTCCCCAGGTTGAAGGCCCCGATGTTGGCCGCGGAGGCCAGCGTGGGCGCGCCCGCGGCGGCGTCCAGAACCCGCGTCTGCAGCGGCGGGACGGTGGCGAAGGCCGCCACACCGAACAGCGTGATGGCGACGACGAACGCCACCTGGCTCCCCGCCAGCAGCGCGACGGCCACGGCCAGCAACGTGAGCAGCCCGACCGAGCCGTAGATGGCGGGCATGACGGCCCGGTCGGCGAGCCGGCCGCCGATCAGGTTGCCCACCACCAGCCCGACCCCGAACAGCGCCATCACTACGGGCACCGCGCCGGGCGAGAACCCGCCGACCCCGGTCATGATCGGGGCGATGAAGGTGATCACGGCGAACACCGGCGCGAAGCCGAACACGGTCATGGCCAGCGCCAGCCAGACGCCGCCCTTGCGGAACGTGCCCAGCTCGCGCAGCAGGCCGCCCGACTCGGGGCGCGGCTGAGCGGGCACCAGCGCGAGCACGCCGATCAGCCCCACAACGCCGATCACGACCACGACCCAGAACGTGGCCCGCCAGCCGAACGCCTGCCCGATCCAGGTGCCGAGCGGCACCCCGAGCACGTTCGCCAGGGTCAGGCCGGTGAACATCAGCGCGATGGCGCTGGCTCGCTTCTGCGGTGCGACCAGGTCGGCGGCCACCACGGAGCCGACGCCGAAGTAGGCGCCGTGCGAGAAGGCGGCCAGGAAGCGTCCGACCATGAGCACGCCGTACGTGGGGGCGAGCGCGGACAGCAGGTTCCCGGCGATGAACAGCACCATCAGCGACAGCAGCATGGTCTTGCGCGACAGCCGGCCGCCGAGCATGGTCAGCGGCGGCCCGCCGACGGCCACGCCCAGGGCGTACCCCGACACGAGCAGGCCCGCGGCGGGGATCGTCACGTCGAAGTCCGCGGCCAGTTCGGGGAGCAGCCCGTTGATGATGAACTCGGTGGTGCCGATGCCGAAGGCGCTGATCGCGAGGGCGAACAGAGCGAGAGGCATAGAATACTCCTCAGGCGACGTTAGTAAGCGCGAGCATTATTTGCACACGCCGACTAACTCACCATACAAGCAAGCCGAGGAAGGTGTCACATGCCCCTAGCCGACGACGCCGTCGAGGCGCGCGCCCAGGGCTGGCGCACCCTCGCCGCGCTGCATGCGAAGATCGAGGACCGCCTGGAGAAGGAGCTGCAGAAGGCGCACGGGCTGAGCGTGAGCGAGTACACCGTGCTCGACGTCCTCAACAGGCAGGACGGCTGGCACATGCGCATGCAGCAGCTCGCCCGCGCGGTCGTGCTCAGCCAGAGCGCCACCACCCGGCTCGTCACCCGGCTGGAGAACCGCGAGCTGCTGTCGAGATACCTGTGCGAGGACGACCGCAGGGGGATCTACACCGAGGTCACCCCGGCGGGCCGCGAGCTGTTGGCCCAGGCGGGCCCCACGCACGACACGGTGCTCAAGGAGGTGCTGGCGGAGGCGGCAGGACAGCCGGAACTCGCCCCGCTCGCCGCGGTCATCGCCTAGGGCGTCTTGACGTTGCTCTGCACCTCGCCGACCGGAACGTCCCGGGTGGTGCTCGCCTGCGCGGGAGCGAACTGGACCGGCACCGCGTTGCCGGCCACCTGGACCGGCCAGACCGTGGTCACGGTGAGCTGGTACACCTCGCGCGGCTGGTCGATCGAGGCGCGCAGGTAGCGCACGCCGCAGGCGAACGCGCCACCCGTGACGTACGGCTTGCCGGACGCGCCGCACCCGTCCTGGCGCACCTCGGCCCGGTCGGCGGCGGTGCCCGCATCGATCTTGATGTCCTGCCGCGTGGCCACCACGGTCGCGCTCATCACGCCGGGAATCGTGGCGGTGACCGTGCGCCGGGTCTGGCCGGCGTCGTCGAGCCAGACCCAGGTCGGCAGGTTCACGTAGCTCTTGGCGTCGGGGCTCAGCTTCAGCTGCGGCTCGGGCACGGTCAGCGCCGCCCTGGCGATCTCGGCCAGCTCCTGGATCGTGATGCCGGACGGCGGGGTGGTGCCGGGCGGCACGAAGACGAACGGGTCCAGGCTGCCGAAGCACGCCTCGCCCTTGGGGTCGGACGCGTTGTAGGCCGGCCCCCACCAGCGCCCCGGCTTGCCGATCTTGTCCTTGAACTGCTGGATGAACTTCTGGAAGCCCTCCTCGGTGGCGTTCTTGGTGAACTTGAACCAGAAGTCGCGCAGCCCCTCCTGCGTCTTGAGCATCTCGGCGGCGTCGGCGCCCGGCTCGTACCAGCAGGGACGCTTGAGCTGGTAGCCGTCGCTCCTACCGCCCTTGGCCCCGTCGCCGGTGATCACGATCTTCGAGAAGGCCAGCTCAACGCCCTTGGTGTTGCCGTTCTCGAAGCCCTTGCCGTGGACCACCCCGTCGCTGGGGGGCGGGTCGAGCAGCAGCAGCCCCGCCGCCAGCACGTGGAGCAGGCTCTTCATCGGGGGCACCCTTCCTTGTCGTTGAGGAACGTCCTGATGCGCCAGGTGCCCTGGTCGTCGCGGTGCGCTATCACGGCCTGCAGGAAGGGCTTGCGAGGCCAGGTCGACGGCTTCTTGACGACCTGGCCCTCGGCAGAGAGCAGGCTCAGGCCGGTCTCGTCCACGCAGGTGTTGACCTGCGCGCCCTTGCCGTAGGTCGCCTTGACGCGGATGTCGTACAGGCGGGTGACGCCCTTCATGGACCAGCCCTTGTCGGTGAAGAGCCGCACCCACCTGTCGGCCTCGGGCATCGCCGACAGCTCCAGGTTGTCCCCGAAGTCGCCGTCGCCGAGGACGACCGCCTTCCACGACTCCACGTAGTAGTCGACGAAGAGCCTCAGCAGCGGGTCGCGACGTTCGGGCCAGTCGACCTGGATCCGCAGCTGCCGGCCGACGCTGATCGTCCCGTCGCCGGGGGTCTCGGTGGGCGTGCTGCGCGCCGCGGTCTTCTCCTGGCTGGGCGCGGCGGCGGCCGGCGTGTACACCCGCTCGGGCGCTCCCCCGCCGCAACCGGCCAGCAGGACGAGCGCCCCCAGCCCCGCAACGAGCACTGGTGTCCGTTTCATGCCGTTGACTCCCTGACTACGTGGATGCGCCACGACGGGAGGAGCTCGTCGATCAGCGCCTCGGTCTCCGGGGCCGGCCCGCCTCCGTACGGATGGGAGGCGGCCCTGCGGGTCAGCGCCTCGATGACCGCGCGCAGCCGCGCCAGGTCGCGGGTGGCGTGCGTGGCCCGCAGCAGGTCGCGCCAGAGCCCCTCGTCGTCGGTGGCCAGCAGCAGCGCGGCCCTGATGGCGGCCACCGCGGCGTCCGGCTCGCCCTGCGCCAGCCGGATCTCACACAGGCGGTGCGCGGCGTCGGCGACCCCGGCCGCGACGTCGTACTCCAGGTCGTCGGCCGCCAGCCAGGCGTACCTGCCGGGCGTACGCCCGGCCAGCAGCGGCCCCCTGACCAGGCCGAGCGCCTTCTCCAGCAGAACGGCACGCGCCGTGGGGTCGCCGTGCGAGCGGCGCACCAGCTCACGGAAGAGCGCCCAGTCGGTACGCACCCGCGGGCCGAGCCTGAGCCTGCCCGCCTCGTCGGTGCGCAGATGCTCCCTGCCCAGCCAGTCGGCGACCCTGGCGATCGTGGCGTCCCTGACCATGTCCTGGACGCCGCGCGGCCAGAGCACGCCGCCGAGCACGACCGGGTGCACGCCGCCGGGATGGGTGGCCAGGTAGACCAGCATCTCCTTGGCGAGCGCCATGCGGCCCTCCTCCAGCGGGGCGAGGCCGACGACCTCGATCCGGCCGAGCATCCTGATCTCGACCGCGGGCGGGTGCAGCTCGTCCAGCGGCTCCGGGTCGAGGATCACCTCGCCGTCGAACTGGTCAGCCGTGTGGAAGAGGTCCACCAGCGCCTTGTAGTGGCGGCGCGGGAGCAACTGAGCGGTCACCTCGAAGCCCAGCTCGGCGATCTTGGCCTTGCCGTCGTCAGTGATCTCCAGGGTCCAGGTGGCCTGCGGGACCTCACCGGTCACGACATATCCGGCGGTGTCCTTGCGGGCGAGCAGGGCCAGGCGGCGGGCCTCCTCGTGGGTCGGCGCCACCGCCGACAGCAGGTAGTGGGCGTCACGCGGGCTCCCGTGGACGCGTCCCGTCATGACCTCCTGGCGAGGCGCCGCGGCGGCCTCCAGCTCCGGCAGCACCTCGGCCAGCCCGCCCACGGCCCTGATCCGGTCGGGGGCGATCGCGGTCAGCTCCTCACCGAAGCCGACGAGGGTGATCCGCATCCCGTCGGACCAGCGGTTGGTGGCCAGCTCGACGGCGAGCGCCGCCAGCGCGGCCGTGGTCTGCGGGCCGCGGACGTTGATCAGACCCTGCGCGGCCTCCAGGTCGATCAGCACCCGTCCGCCCGCGTCCGTGCCGATCGACACCAGCCCCGGGTACGGCGCGCCACCCGGCTGCTCCTCCAGCAGGCGGCCCTCGTGCGCGGGCAGCCGCCACACCTGGCCGCCGTCCTGGGCGATCCAGGGGGCGGGCGGGTCCTCCTCCGGCGGGTGGACCCAGAGGTCCAGCGTGCGCGGCGACAGATGGGCGGCGTAGACCGTCGGCGGGGTGCGGCCCTGCTCGGCCAGCCCGGCGCCGAGCAGCCGCAGGCCCACGTCCAGGATGCGGGCGCCGGGAGCGTCGGCGCCCAGCCTGAGCGCGACCTCGGCCATGGCCGCGTCGTCACGCGGACGGGCCAGCCGGCGGCCGAACGCGCGCCGCCAGAGCTGCCTGCGCCGCCGCCCGGACAGCGCGGCCAGCAGCCCGGCCGCGGCCAGCGACGCCGCCGCCAGGTAGTCGACGAGGTCCAGCCCCTCGCTCTGCGCGGGCTGCTCCCGCGCCGCCGTCGTCTCGGCCCGCGGCTCGTGCCTCTGCTCGCCCTGCTGCCGAACGCCCTGCTCCTGCTCGGCGTGCCTGCGGACCTCGTCGACGGCCTCCTTGTGCTGGGACGGCCTGGCGGGGTGCTCCTTCAGCGTCTGCGCCCGCGCCTGCGTCACCGGGACGATGTGCGCGTTGCGCGCGTCGTCGGGCATGTCGAGCACCCAGCCCGGCCTGATCAGGTCGGCCATCCGCAGGCGGGAGCCGTCGGGCTGCTCCTTGTACTGGTTGAGCCGGTAGATCTCGGGATATCGCCGCCCGTCGCCGAGGCACTTCTCGGCGATCTCCCACAGGCTCTCGTGGTGCCGCCCGTGCGGCGGCTGCACCACGTACACCTTCTTCGTCCGGTTCGCGTCGGCGACCTGCTCCACGATCGGCGCGGAGAACGCGACCGCCGTCATGGGCGGCGCGGCGGGCGGCGGCGCGGCCAGCCTGGCCACCGGGACGACCACCGCCCCCGCCGTGAACAGCAGCAGCACGGCCGAGACGAGCTTGTTCGCCAGCGCCTGCGTCCCGCCGGAGAACGGCACCCTGGCCGGCATGCCGACCCGGCGCACCCCCGCGTACACCTCGACCATCACGCACGCGAAGAGCTGGAACCAGGCCAGCCAGACGAGCAGCACCAGCACGGCCATGATCGTGCTCGGCCCGACGTGGCTGGTCAGCAGGTTCAGGTCGAGCAGTTCGGGAGAGAGCGGCGGCCCGACGAACGTCAGCAGCGCGTACGGCACGCCGCCCACGAGCGCGACCAGCACGACGAGCGCGGCGAGCCCGGCGCCCACGTCACCGGCGGTGCGCCTGGCCGGGATGCGCGCGTGCGCCCGTCTCGGCGCACGCGACCGCCCGCCCGGAGGCACGGGCTCTCGCGTCGGCATCGGCTCTCCTTCCTCGGATCCAGCGTGCTGTGCGGCCGGCACCCGCATCCAGCGGGTGACCTGATCAGGTATGGCTCATCTCGCCTCGGGCCCGGCCGTGGCCCGCCCCTCCATCTCCGAGCCGGGGAAGCCGAGGGCTCCCAGGAACAGGGCGTTCCACCGCACCTTCACGGCGACGGTCACCTCGGCCCCGCCGCCGGCCACCGTGCAGTCGCCTCTGGTCACGTCCGTGCCGGCCAGGGCGGTGACGATCTCGTCGGCCCTGGCGCAGACCTGGCCCTCGTCCAGCAGCCGGACCTGCCCGGTTCTGCGCAGCTGGGCCTCGTCGATCCTGTCGGCTCCGGCCCGCGCCGCCTGCTCGGCGATGTCGGCGGCGCGCAGCCGGGCGTTGATGGCCGCGCCGCCGTCGACGAGCAGGCCGGCCAGCAGGAACACGACCACCGAGAACAGGACGGTGAAGACCGACATGGACCCCCGCTCGGCGCGGGCGCCGCTCATTCGACCCTCCTGAACTGCTCCAGCGGGACCACCGAGGTGCCGCGCAGCTGCTTGGTGCCGCCGAAGCCGAGGAAGCCGAGGTCCAGCTCGCAGGTCACCTCGGCCTGCACCTGGCCGCCCTCCTGCCACTTCGACCCGTCCAGGGAGACCTGCGGCGACGTGCAGTTCCCCTGCAGGCTCTCCTTGACGCTGTTCTCGGCGGCCTGGCCCGCGGCGTCGAAGGTCCGCTGCACCGAGGCCGCCCGCGCGGCGTCGCGCGCCGCGCCGTTCACCTCGCCCTGCGCCTCCACCAGCCGCCCGGCGCCCGCCAGGAACATCAGGAAGAGCAGGAACACGGGCGCCAGCAGCACGGTCTCCACCGCCATCGAGCCCCGGTCCGGACGCTTCACCGGCAGTCGTCCCCTCCGTTGTCGGGCCGGAAGCACTCCACCGGACCGCCCGAGGTGGCGGTGATGGTGAAGGCGAGCTCCGGCAGCAGGGGGATGACCTGCACCGCGCTGCCCGTCACCGTGACCCAGCGCTCGTCGGGGTCCTTCGTGGTCACCGTCGCCTCCGCATCGGACAGGAGCCGGGGGCCGATGGCCTGGATGACGTCCTTGGCCTTCGTCCTGGCTGAGTCCTCCCAGGCCGTCGAGTCGAAAGGTGCAGATCTGGCCACCCTGGCGGCCTCCCGGGCGGCGGCCTCCGCCACCTGGCGGCCGTGGAACCAGAGCGCGACCTGCACGATGAGCAGCACGACGGCGAGGATGACCGGCATCAGCAGCGCCAGCTCGACGACCGTCACGCCACGTTCACTACGACCCCTGGTACGGCCACAGGGGCGGGAAAGGTTCACGTGTTCCCGCTGCCGCCGCCGAAGCTGTTCTGGATGTCGCCCTGCTTCTGCTCCACAAGGGTTTTGATCAGCGTGGCCAGGCCCAGCGCGACCCCGGCGATGATGGCGGTGATGATGACCCACTCGACGGCCGACGCGCCCCGGGTGGGTGCGGTGCGTGCCCGGTGGATGCGCACGCTCAGGAGTGCCTGCAGGTAGACGATCCAGGGATGGTTCATGAGGACCCCAACATCTTCATAGCGGCGGGAAAACTGAGAAAGATCACGAAACCGGCGCAGAGCAGGAGCTGGGCGACGAGCATCGACTGCGAGCGCTCGCCCGCCTTCCCCTCGATCTCGGCCAGCTCCCGGCGGCGCAGCGTGGCGGCCCTGGCGGTGAGCGAGGCGCGCACCTTCGCACCGTCGTCGGCGACCAGGCCCAGGGCGGCCGACAGGTCGCGCAGCTCGTCCACGTTGATCTCGTCGCCGAGCTGGCCGAGCGCCTGCCAGGGGGTGATGCCGACGATCCTGGCCCCGCTCAGCGCCTCGCGGATGCGCGACATCGCCCAGTTGGGCTGGTCGCCGCTGACCGAGACGGCCATCATCAGCGCTTCAGGGACGCCCCTGCCGCCCGCCAGGTTCATCGAGACCAGGTCGAGGAAGGCGCCGACGACGTGCCTGAAGTCGCGCCGCCTGGCCGCGGCGTCGCGGCGTACCTGGAGGTCGGGGAGGAAGAAGAAGGCGATCGACGCGGCCACGGCCGCCCAGAACGGGATCGCGTACGAGGTGCCCCACTCCATCAGGGCCAGCCAGCCGATCAGGACGGGGAAGGCGAGCAGCCCGGCCGCCGCCAGCAGCGCCTTCGTGGCCAGGAAGCCCTCGAACGACCGCCCGACCAGCGCCAGGTCGGCCCTGACCGACCTGACCTCCCAGCCGCGTGCGGCGTAGAAGCGGGCCAGCCTGGCGCCCAGGCCCCGGCGAAAGGCGCTGACCTCCTCGTCGGGCAGCACGAGTTGGATGCGGGGAGCGTCGGTGTCGCCCCGGACGGACTCGATCGCGAGCAGCCGCGCCACCAGCCCCGGCCTGGCCGGGAAGAGCGCCCGCAGCAGCAGGAACAGCCCGAGCCCGAGCGTGACGCCCGCGAGTACCGCCTCAACCATCGCCGCCTCCGACGAGCAGTCGTGTGGGCTTGTCGAACCTGGCCAGCCTGCGCATCCAGGCGAATCCGGCGCCGAACAGGCCGGCCACGACGACGAGCACCGCCTGTCCGAGCACGCTGCCGTACTCGCTGACGTAGGACGGGTTGAACACCACGAGCAGCCCGGCGAAGACCAGCGCGGTGATCACCACGATCTGCACGCTGCGCCGGGTGGAGCGCCGCTCGGCCTCGACGCGGCGGCGCATGTCCAGCTCCTCACGGGCCGAGACGGCCAGCGCCCCGAGCACGTCGCGCAGGCCGGGGCCGCGCAGCCGGGAGTTGAGTATCAGCGCCGCCACCACCAGGTCGGCGGACGGGTCGTCGAGCTCGTCGGCGAACAGCGAGAGCGCGTCGGGCAGCGCCATCCGGGTGTGCAGCCGGTCGACCAGGGCGCGCAGGTGCGGCCTGAGCATGGGCGCGGCGGCCCTGATCGAGGACGGGATGGCCTGTTCGAGCCCGGCCGCGCCGGCGATCGTGTCGCGCAGCGACTCGGTCCAGGCCGCCAGCCCTTCGAGCCTGCGCATCGCGGCGCGTTCCTCGGCCGCTCCGCCCGACAGGCCGCGCCAGGCGAAGACCAGCAGCACCGTGCCGACGGCCACGACCGGCCAGCCGGTGACCACCAGCACGAGGATGGCGGCCACCGCGGCGATCGCGGTGCGGGTCGTGAGCATCTTGACCAGGTGCCGCTTGGGCTGGGACGGCCTGGGGCGCATGCCGTACAGCGACAGGAAGAGCAGGAACAGGCCGCCACCCGCGGCGGCGCCGGGCAGGATGGCCAGCGGCTCGAAGTCGATCATGCCTCACCAGCCTCCCGGCAGGTAGCCGTGCGCGGCGAGCTCGTCCATGCAGGAGACCGGCGCGTGCGGGACGGCGGCGCCGTCGGGGCCCGGCACGAACACCTCGCTCGACAGGACCCGGCCATCGCAGCCGTTGACCTCGCGGATGCTGGAGACGTACCGGCGCAGGGTGCCGCCGCGCCCGTAGTCGTTGCGCTTCTCGATGAAGACGACGAAGTCGATCGCGCCCGCGATGAGCATGTGGGTGGCGTCGATCGGGAGGCGCTCGGCGGCCTGCAGGGCGTAGGTGGCGATGCGGTTGAAGACCTCCATGCTGGAGTTCGCGTGGATGGTCGACAGCGAGCCGTCGTTGCCCTGGGTCATCGCGTTGAGCATGGTGACGATCTCGTCGCCGAGGACCTCGCCGACGATGACCCGGCTCGGGTTCATCCGGAGGGACCTCCTGACCAGCTCGGCCATGCTGATCTCGCCCTGGCCCTCGGAGTTCGGCAGCCGCTGCTCGAAGGCGACGACGTTGGGGTGCAGCTCGGGGAACTGGTCGAGGCCGAGTTCGAGGGCGCGTTCGACGGTGATCAGGCGCTCGCCGGCCGGGATCTCGTTGGCGAGGGCTCTGAGCAGGGTCGTCTTGCCCGCGTTGGTGGATCCGGCGATCATGATGTTCTTGCGGGCGCCGACCGCCGCGCTCAGAAACCTGCCAATTTCCGGACTTATCGTGTTGTTACCGACCAGATCCGACATGAGGACCTTGCCGAGGCGGGCGCGGCGGATCGACACGGCCGGCCTGACCGTGACGTCCATGACCGCGCTGAGCCGCGAGCCGTCGGGCAGGCGCAGGTCCAGCTGGGGGTTGGCGGTGTCGAACGGCCTGCTCGACAGGCCCGAGTACGCCGCCAGGATCTGGATCAGCTCGATCAGCTCGTCGTCGGACTCCGCCACCGGTTCGTGCGGCACCTCCTGGCCGTCGGCGTAGCTCACGAAGACCCGGTCGCAGCCGTTGATGTCGATGTTCTCGACCTCGGCGTCGTCGAGCAGCGGCTGGAGGCGTCCGACGCCGAACAGCGCGGCGTGGATGCCCGCCGCCAGCCCCTCCTCCTCTTCCACCGTGGGAGGGGTGCGGCCGAGGCCGATCTCGCTGCGCGCGTGCTCCTCCAGCACTTGCGAGATCAGCGCCCTGGCGAACTGGCGCTCGTCCTCGCCGGTCATCGCGGGGACGCCGTTGGCCTGGTCCAGCCTGCGCTGGTGGGCCAGGCGGTCGCCGACCTCCTGGCGGAAGCGCTTGACGAGGGTGTGGTCGATCATCGGTTGGTCACCAGCCGTCCCGCGAGGTCGCGTGCCGTACGGATCAGGAGAGAACGGTCGAGACGCCCGCCCCACTGGCCGCGCAGCAGCTCGGCGCCCTTCGGATCGTGCGCGAGGCCGTGCACCCAGTCGACGGTGCCGCCGACGATCCTGCGGACGTCGTCGATCGAGGAGCGGTAGTTGCGCGGGTCGGCGATCACCACGACTCCGTGCGCCTTCGTGATCGCCAGGCGTTCGCGCAGGTGGGCGACGTGGTCGAGGGTGGGCCTGGTGAGCAGGACGACCTGCTCGGCCTCCGCCATCAGGTCGCCGAGCTGGGGGTGGCCGCCGAGCCTGCCGCAGTCGGCGATCACGTCCGCGCCGGGGATCGCCGCCAGTGACCTGCCCAGCGGGCCCCACAGCCAGGTCAGCCCGGCCGCCTGCTCACCGTGGGTCAGCCCGGCCAGCACGTCCAGGCCGCCGACGATCTTCTGCGTGTGCGGGTGGATCTGCGCGGGCTCCAGCCCGCGCCGGGCCGTCGCGCCCAGTGTGAGCAGGCCCTTGCCCGGGTTCAGCACGCCGCCGTCGGCGGCGGGCAGGCGGTAGGCGAGGTCGCCGCCCGCGGGGTCGCACTCGGCGAGCAGCACCGGCCTCGGCCACACCGCCGCCAGCGCGGTCGCGGCCGTGGTCACCCCCGGGGCGCCCTTGTCGGCCGCCAGCACGATCAGCGCCACGTCAGCGCGCTCCCGGCAGCTCGGCCACCGCGATCTCGCCGCTGGAGGCGAACCCGGCGACCTCCGGCGACACCGACGAGTCGACGATCACGGTGATCACGCCGCTGCCGCCCGTCCGGCCGGGCTCGCCGACGTCGAAGACGAGCGCGCTCTCCGCGAGCACCTCGCTCTTCTCCTGGCTGCTCCGCCCCGGGACGTGGATGACCTGGACCCGGTCGCCCTCCTTCAGCCCCGCTGGAGCCTGCCCCGGTTTGAGCGCCAGCCCGATCTTGGCCTTGCCGGGGCCGAGCTCCTGGCTGGCCCTGACGCCCATCTCGTTGGTGAGCAGCGTGCCCGGCAACACGGTGACCGCGGCGAAGCTCCTGAGGACGTTCGCCCGCTGTGACCAGCTCACGTAGTTGATCCCGGTGTCGGCGATCTGCACCTCCTCGATGGACTGGGCCGTGAACGGCTGGCCGGCGCCGACCTGCTGGGTGACCCTGATCGCGGAGATCCGGTCGCCGCTGCGCAGCACAAGCAGCGTCGTGGCGAGTGCGCCGCCGAGGATGAGGAGTACGGCGAGAGCGGCCAGGGCAGGCTTCCGCTCGCGGGGCGGGACGGGAAGCTTGCGGGAGGCCGGGCCGGACAACCCGTTGGCGACGGGCTTTTCGCTGGTCCTCATGGGTGGGGGGCTCCCATTGTGAATTGTGGAATTCACGCCATTATGTGCATCCGGCTGCCTGGTTGGGGGTCGAATGCGAGGACCCATGCTCGTTTCGCAGGTGGGCGGATGTCAACTCGAAATAATCAATGCCTATTGTTTCTATCAAGTTGACGGCCACGGATTTTTCGGGATATGTGCCACTGGGCTAACATGTGACACACCTTGCACTCAGATTGGCGGATTCGGCTGTCTGAAACCCGGTCAATGGGTGTGCCCGACGTCCGCCATAATCCCCCACAAAGCACGTCCTTATTACCCGTGCACCCCTGTGAACCGCCCGCTCCTTCCGAAGGCGCGTCGCATCAATCGCCATGAATCCGCCGGAATCCCAACCTTCGGCACGGGTGTGGTGGCAGCGTTATCCACAGGCGTGGCTTTCTCGTGCCATTGCCGTCAAGCGGCGCGCCTAGTCTCGCTTCTGGCATTACTTTGGTCGCGCGAGGCCCCACCGAGGAGCGGCACATGCGAATCATGCTCACCGTGCTCGGCGAGCAAGGCGATCGCGACGTCGTGGTCGACGGCGACGAGGGCGCCACGGTCGCCGCGGTCACCTCCGCGCTCGGCCACCAGGAACGGCTCGCCGAGGTGGTCCGGCTGCCCAGAGCCAGGGCTCCCTACGGCATGTCGCCACCGGATCCGGCGTCGCCGTCCGCGCACCTCGGGCGCGTGCAGGAGGCGGCCGAGCCGCGCGTGCGGGAGGCGGCCGAGTCGCGCGTGCCTCGGCAGCGCGGGGCCGAGGCTCCCGGGCTCTGGCGCAACGGCCGCGCCCTCGACCCGCGCGCCCCGGCCGGGGCGGTGCTGCGCGACGGCGACAAGGTCACCCTCGACCCCCGCCTCGCCAGGGCCACCGTGATCGAGGAGCCCGGCGGGGTGGCCGAGGTGCGGGTCGTCGGCGGCCCGGCCGCGGGCACGGTGCACAGGCTCGGGCTGGGCGTGCACGTCGTCGGGTCCGACCCGATGTGCGCGATCTCCGTGGCCGACCCGCTGCTGGCCCCCGAGTCCGCGACCCTGCGCGTGACCCCCGACTCGATCACCGTCGAACCCGCCCGCCGGGCGGCGCCGGGCCAGGCCCCGAGGCTCAAGCTCAAGGGGCGGTGGGCCGACGAGGTCGCCGAGCTGACGGCCCAGGTCGCCGAGCGGGAGGCGGCCGCGCGCGCGGGCGCGTCCTACGAGGGGCCCGAGCTGGCGGGGCAGCCCCTCACCGAGCCCCGCGACTGGCCCGAGCACGCGCTGCTGACCTGCGGATCGTCCGTGTTCACGCTCACCGCGATCGAGCCGCGCGACGCGCACCTCGCGCCCGGGCAGGACGGCGGGGTCTCCTACAACCGGCCGCCCAGGCTGCGCCGTCCCGAGCCTGAGCGCGCGTTCGAGAAGCCGCAGGAGCCGCAGCGGGGCGAGGGGATGCGGCTGCAACTGCTGGCCGCGTTCCTGCCCGCGCTGCTCGGCCTGACGCTGGCCTACGTCCTGCACCAGTGGTACTTCCTGCTCATGGCCCTGATGACCCCGGTCATCATGATCGGCCAGTGGCTGAGCGACCGCCGCCACGGCAAGAAGAAGCACCGGCAGGCGCTCAAGGAGTACAGGCGGCGGCTGGCGGCGTACGAGGAGGCCGTCGAGCGGGCCAGGGCCGAAGACGAGCTGCTTCGCCGGTCCGACGCCCCCGACCCGGCCCAGGTGCTGCTCACCGCCACCGGGCCGCGCAGGCGGCTGTGGGAGCGCCGGATCCACGACCCCGACTCGCTCAGGCTCCGGGTGGGGCTGGCCGACCTGCCCGCCAACCTGGAGCTGACCGAGGAGCGCGGCGGCCCGCTCCCCCCTCCGGCCTGCCGTGCCGTGCCGGTGGCGCTGGCCATGCGCAGGCTCGGCGTCGCGGGCGTCACCGGCCCTCGCGACATCGCCACGGGGCTGGCGGGCTGGCTGATCGGCCAGGCGGCGACCCTGCACAGCCCGCGCGACCTGGCGATCGTGGTGCTGTCCACCCGCGCCGACGCCGAGCGCCGCTGGGGCTGGGTGCGCTGGCTGCCGCACTGCGCGCCGCGGGCCGGGGAAGACTGCGTGGCACTGGTCGGCACCGGCCCGGAGACCGCCGCCCGCAGGGTGAGCGAGCTGGCCGCGCTGATCGACGAGCGGCAGAAGACCGCCATCCCGGAACTCGGCAAGATCCCCAAGGGCTGGCACGATCTGGGCGGAGCCGAGCCTCCCGCCTTCTCCCGCTACGACGTCCGGCCCTACGACGTGCTCGTCGTCATCGACGGCGCGCAGGCCCTGCGCGGCCTGCCCGGCATGCCGCAGGTGCTGCGCAAGGGGCCGCACGCGGGCGTCTTCACGCTGGCGCTCGACGACGACCAGCGGCTGCTGCCCGAAGAGTGCGCCACGGTCGCCGACTGCGGCGACGACGGCCAGGTACGGCTGCGCGGCGGCGGCCTCGACGCCATCGGGCCGGTCCTGGCCGACCTGGTGGCACCGTCCTGGTGCGACCGGCTGGCCAGGGCGCTCGCCCCGATCCGCGACGTGAGCAGGGATGACCCGTCCGGCAACCTGCCCGACGCGGTGCGGCTGCTCGACCTGCTCGGGCTGCGCGCCGCGTCCGGCCGCGAGCTGGCCTCCCGGTGGCGCGCCCGCGGGTCCACCGAAGCGGTGATCGGGGTCGGCCCCGACGGCCCGTTCTCGGTCGATCTCCGGCTCGACGGCCCCCACGGGCTGATCGCGGGCACGACGGGCGCGGGCAAGTCCGAGCTGCTGCAGACGCTGATCTCCACGCTGGCCGTCGCCAACCGTCCCGACCAGCTCACCTTCGTGCTGATCGACTACAAGGGCGGCGCCGCGTTCAAGGAGTGCGTCCGGCTGCCGCACACGGTCGGCATGGTCACCGACCTCGACGGCCACCTCACCCAGCGGGCCCTCGACTCGCTGGCGGCCGAGATCCGGCGGCGGGAGCGGCTGCTGCTCGCCGCCGGAGCCAAGGACATCGACGACTACACCGGCGGCCCGTTACCGCGCCTGGTGTTGATCATCGACGAGTTCGCGGCGCTGGTGGCCGAACTCCCCGACTTCGTCACCGGCCTGGTCGACATCGCCCGCAGGGGCCGTTCGCTGGGCATCCACCTCATCCTGGCCACCCAGCGTCCCGCCGGAGTGGTGACGGCCGACATCCAGGCCAACACCTCGCTCCGCATCGCGCTCAGGGTCACCGAGACCAACGAGTCGACGGACGTCATCGACCTGCCGGACGCGGCGCACATCGCCAAGTCCACACCCGGGCGGTGCTACGTCAGGTCCGGCGTGGGCGCGGCCACCGCCGTCCAGACGGCCCGGGTTGGGGGCCGCGCCCCGGCGTCCGCCCCGCTCGGCGGCGGCCCGTCCGCGGCCGGGGCGCTCTCAGCGGTCGGCGCCGCGGGGGCGGCCGGGCGCGTGCGGGTGGTCGACGTCGACTGGCGGTCACTCGGCCGGGCGCTCCCCGCGCCTCCGGAACCCTCGGAAGAGTCGACCGTCACCGACCTCACCATCCTCGCTGACGCCCTCATCGAGGCCGCCGACCTGGCCGGAGTCCCCAAGCAGCCGAGCCCCTGGCTCGACCCCCTGCCCACCCAGCTCGTCCTCCCCCTCCCTCCATCCCACCCAGCCCTCGCCCGCGCCGGCGCGTCCGGCTCCTACGCCATCAACCCGGCGCCGTTGCCGTTCGGGGTGATGGATCGGCCGTGGGCGCAGGATCGCGCGCCGCTCGTGCTCGACCTGCCCCACGGCGGCCACCTGCTCATCGCCGGGGCGGCCCGCAGCGGCAGGTCCACCGCGCTGCGCACGATCGCGGGCGCCATCGCGGCGCATGCCTCCCCCGCCGACGTGCACGTCCACGCGATCGACTGCGGCTCCGGCGCGCTGCTTCCGCTGATGGCGCTGCCCCATTGCGGCGCGGTCGTCACCCGCGACCAGCTCGACCGCGTCGAGCGCCTGCTGGCCCGCCTGCGCGCTGAGGTGGGCCGCAGGCAGCAGCTTCTCGCGGAGGCCGGGCACGCCTCGCTGACCGAGTACCGGCAGGCCGGCAACCGCCTCCCCTGGCTGGTGCTGATGCTCGACCGCTGGGAGGGCTACGTGGCGGCCTTCGAAGGCTACGACTACGGCCGCCTCACCGAGGCCCTCCTGCAACTGCTGCGCGAGGGCCCGGCGGTGGGGCTGCGCGCGGTGGTCACCGGCGACCGGTCCTGCCTGCTGGGCCAGGTGTCGACCGTCTTCGACGACCGCCTGATCCTCCGCCTGGCCGACTCGTCCGACTACGGCCTGGCCAACTTCCCGATCAAGGAGCTGCCGTCGTTCATGCCGCCCGGGCGCGCCCTGTCGATGGGCGAGCACGGCATCGTCGAGAGCCAGATCGCCCTTCTCGCCGACGACCCCTCCGGGCCGGCTCAGGTGGCCGCACTCCAGTCCCTGGCCCGGGCCGCCAGCGCCGCGCCCGCGGGCGTCCGGCCCGCCGCCTCGGCCCCGGCCGGCTGGCGGTGGGAGGGAGAACCGCCCCTGCGGGTGGACGCCCTGCCGATGCGGATAACCGCGAGCCAGGCGTTCGACCTCGATCCCGGCTTCAGACCGCCCTCGCCGCTCTGGGCGCTCGTCGGCGCGGGCGGTGACGCGCTGACACCGATGGGGTTCGACCTGCTCGCGCAGGGGCCTGGCGCGGTGATCGCCGGTCCGGCCAGATCGGGGCGGTCGTCGGCGCTGCTCACCGCCGCGATGTCACTGATCTCCCAGGGAACACCGGTCGTCGCCGTGGCCCCCAGACGCAGCCCGTTGCGGCATCTGGAGGGCGCGCTCGCCGTGCTCGACGGTAACGACACCGGGCTGTCGGAGCTCGTCGCCGGGCAGGACCGTTACGTGGTGCTTGTCGACGACGCCGAGCTCATCAACCCTGACACACCGCTCGGGCAGGCGTTGGAGGAGGTGCTCCGGTCAGGAAGGGACGGTGAGCACGGGCTGATCATCGCGGGGGCCACCGGTGATCTGGCGACGGCCTACCGGGGGTTCGTGGCTGAGGCGCGCAAGTCGCGCACGGGGTTGCTCCTGTCCGTGCAGAGCCCCGCCGACGGCGACCTCTTCACCGTACGGCTGCCGCGCGGCTCCGTCGGCGGCCCGCCGGGGCGCGGCCTGCTCATCACAACAGGCACCATGACCCCGGTGCAGACCGCCCTCCCGAACCCGCCCGCCTGACCCGGTTGTCCCGACCGCCCGGCTCAGGCGGACGCGGGTGGGACGAGTCCGCACGGGTCGGGGTTGGTGGTACGGGGCGACGTGTCGGTGGGTAGGCGGTGGCGGTCAGCCGATGTGGCCGTTGACCACGCCGTCCACCGGGCCGGTCCAGACGTCGTCCTCCTCCTTCAGCCAGGAGAACATCTCGCTGGCGCGCTCCTCGCCACCCCCGTGGCCGCCGCCGTGCGGCACGACGGGGACACCCATGCCCCCTGCGCCGTTGCCTGCCCGGACGGCCGAGGCGCCAGGCGCCGGCGCGGCGACGGAGCCGCTCACGCCGGTGGTGCCGCCTGACGACGTCCCGTTGGTGTTCGAGTACGAGGTGGGCGAGGACGTCGGCGACGCGGTGAGGGTCGGCGAGCCGTCGTGCGTCGGCGTGCGGAAGTCGGACAGGTTGGTCGAGCGAGAGTCGTTGCCGTTCGGCGAGTCGCCCACGCCGTTCATCTGGGACGGGTCGGGGATGTTGGGTGCGCTCGCGGTGGAGGTGTCGGCACCCGTTCGATCGCCAGCGCGCGAACCGTCGATGCCGGTGCCGTTTCCGACGCCGCCCGTGCTCGCGCCCGTGCCGTTCTGGCCGGTTCCGTCCGCACCTGTGCCGTCGCGGCCGGTGCCGTCTCCAGTGGTGTCGCCGCCCGGGAAATCGGACCGGTCGGTGCCGCCGCCGTCCGGGGAGTCTGGACCGTTCAGGTCGAGGTCGCCGTTGCCGCCAGGGTTGTACGGATGCTGCTTCAGCAGATCGCGGGGGTCGAAGTTGACCTTCGTGTCCTTCGTGTCCCGCGAGTCGGAGCCGGACGGGTCCTTGATGTCGGGCAGGTCCTTCTGGACGTAGTCGGGGAACTGCCTGTAGATCTCAAGGAGGTCCTTGCTCAGGACCGCCAGGTGCTTGCCTGCCAGCTCGTTCTGCGACCCCCACTCGACTCCCTTGTCGATCGTGTACCAGAAGTCCTTCCAGTCGTCGTTGAAGGTGAACTGGTTGTCGCTCCAGGCGTAGGACTTGTTCTCCACGAAGTCCTTGTGCTCGCGGAGCTTGTCGGCCAGTTGGTTCAGGGGTTTGCCCATGCGGTGGAGCCCGTCCGACAGGTTGCGGATGGTCTCGTGGAGGAGCTTGAGAGCCTTCTGCGCCTTGACCGAGGAGTCGCCCTCCCAGATCTTGGCCAGCTCGCCGCTGACCTCGTCGAGGGCGTCGAGGGTCGTGGCCAGCCTGGTGGCGGCGTCCTGGTAGGCGGTGGCGGCAGTCTCCGCGCTCTTGGGCTCGAGCGACGTGATGAAGTTCTTGATCTCGGCGACGCTCCTGCCGCCGTCGTCGACGTCGAACCTCTCAGACTGCGGCTTGATCCAATGCGTCTTCTTCGTATCGCCCATAGTGAGGTTTACACGTCCTTGCCGAGGTTGGCGATGTCGGCAACGTCAAGGGCGCCTCCGCCGCTGCGTACCAGCCCGGCGGCGATGCGGAGCTTCTCGTTGGCCTGCTCGTAGATCGTCGTGAGCTCCTCGAAGCCCCGCTGCAGGGTGTCAGTGAAGACTTTTCCGCCGCCCCAGCGCTCCACGTCCCGGAAGAAGTACTCGAAGCTGCTGAGATCCCCGTGGAGCCGCAGGTCCGTCACGGAGCCCTTCTTCTGCCCGGTGAGGTCGGCCAGCTCTTCCTCGAGTCGCTTGGCGAGCTGGTCGAACCGATCCTTGGGATTGTCCGGGTACTTGACATCGTCCCTGGACGGATCCAGCCCCCGCCACTTCTGCTCGCAATGCTGGTGGTCCTTGGTGGCCATGGCGCCTCCCCACGTGCTTGATCGCAAGCCTACTCGGCTTACCACGATGCAGTACAGAAGTTGACATATCCCTCAACAGGCTCATGCGTACCATACTCCCGAGAGCCTGATCGAAATGGAGTGGGATGCAGACCCGGAAGGACCTCTACCAGGCGCACCGCCTGATGACGCAGCGTCTTGGCATGGCTCTGCTCCAGGCGGAACCTGACGTTCCCGAGTCGCCCATGCGCCGCCAGAACGTGGCGGTGTTCTGCGGGCTGATCGTGGCCGTCCTGGTGGCCGCGGGCTTCGGCATCTGGGGGCTGCTCAAACCCGGCAACGCGACCAAGCTGACCGACCCCGGTCAGTTGCTGGTCGAGGAGGAGAGCGGGGCCAAGTACGTCTTCAGCCAGCAGGAGAACAAGATGATGCCGGTGGCCAACTACGCCTCCGCGCGCCTGCTGCTCGACACCTCTGACGTCAAGGTGCGGAACGTGTCGGCGGCCTCGCTGGCCAAGTACGCCCGAGGGCCGTTGGTGGGCATCCCCGGCGCCCCCGACTCCCTGCCGCCCAAGGACAAGCTGGTCAAGGGCCCGTGGTCGGCCTGCGTGAGCGAGACGGCCGACGCGTCCGGGACCCGCAAGCCGTTCGTCTCCCTGGTGGGCGGCACCGACGTCGGCGGCACGCCGGTCGGGAACGGCGCGATGGTCGTCGTCGACGACCAGCAGCAGGGCTGGGTGATCTGGGCCGACCAGCGGATGAAGGTCGGCCCCGAGGGCATCAACGCGCTCGGCGCCACCGCGCTCAGAAAGGTTCCGGCCCCCTGGATCAACGCCATCCCTGTCGGACCGGACTTCCGCGTCAAGACCATACCGAACCGCGGCAAAGCGGTACGCGGGCCGACCGGCCGCGCCGCGCGTGTCGGCCAGATCTTCAGGGTGCCCGGCATGGCCGGCAGCGCCGACCGGTGGTACGTGCTCGCCGAGGACGGCCTGGCACAGATCTCGGTGACGCAGGCGACGCTCCTGCGTAACGATCCCGCCAGCAAGAGGGCGTACGGTTCGAAGCCGGTCGAGCCGATCACTATCGACGCCGCGACGGCCAACGCGAAACCGTCCAAGCAGCTGCAGATCATGGGCGGCGGCCTGCCGCAGACGATGCCTGCGGTGACCACGCCGTCGGCCGGCGCCCCGCTGTGCGCGGTCTACTCCGACACCCAGTCGGGCTCGACGAGGGCCAAGATCACCAGCGGCGGGATCGGCATCCCGGTGCCGCGGACGATCGGCAACCCGAGTAACTTCGACCAGGTCCTGCTGCCGCCGGGCGGGGCCGCGGTCGCGGGGCTGCTGCCCAACGACGGCCAGGTGTCGGCCATCAACACCTACTACCTGATCACCGACCAGAGCCGCATGTTCCCCCTCCAGTCGGCGGCCCAGCTGGAGACGTTCGGATACGACGCCTCGGCCGTGGCGCCGCTCCCGGCCCACCTGCTGCACATGATCCCCTCGGGGCCCCGATTCGATCCGGCCGCCGCTCGCACACCGGTCAAGATCAACCAATGACCCCATACCTCACATCAGCCACAAAACGGGCTAGACGCCTCTTAGAGCGCAGTTATACATTGCAACTTTCATCAAATGAATGGTGAGGGGGCAGGCGCACATGGGGGATGGCGCTCGGGGAGAGGCCGCCTGGTGGTCAGATGACCTGCGCAAGGCGATGGGGATCTGCGCGGACCAGCTCGACGAGATCAACAACATGCAGCGTATTTTCGCCCCCGCCGAGCTCAGCAAGCGCGACTTCGGTCTCGCCCCAGGAGCCGACGCGGTGGCGGACGCCTACGTGGACGACCTGCCCAACGGCCGTTACCCGTCGCTCATGGCCTACCTTCGCGATCTCAGCGACGCTTTCACGTACATCAGCGCGGCCCTCGGCGACAACGAGCGCACCTATCAGACGGCGGACCAGGGAAGCACCATCAAGGAGAGCCGGTGAGCCAGGGCAGCCAGGGCAGCCTCAACCCGCTCGACTGGAACTGGAACCCCCTCGGCTGGGGCTGGGACTTCAATCCGTCGCAGGTCCTCAATCCCCAGCCGCTGATCGACACGATCATGGCGATGGCTCGCGCGATCCCGCACATGTTCGACGGCAACATCGAACTACGCCTCAGAGCTGCGGCCAACGCCCACCGCGACCTCGGCACGGCCCTGGGCAAGCTGCACGACGCCATCGACCCGCACGTCTCCACAGTGCTGAAGGACTGGCGCGGCTCCGCGGGAGACGAGTTCCGCCACGCCTGGCAGAAGGTGGTCGCCCCCGGCACCCGTGAGAAGCTGCAGCAGAGCTGCGAGGGCGTCGCGAAGGTGCTGGAAGCGGTGCTGGACTCGACCAACCTCACGAAGACCGCCATCATCGAGTTCGTCAGAACCGCGCTGATCTGGTTCGGGCTCTTTCACCTCCTGCGGCTGGCCGCCAACTACTGGGCCGCCTACCTCGTCTACCTGCGGACCACCAAGATCGTCATTGCGGCGGTCAGCCTGCTGCAGCGGCTCGGGGCCCTCTTCCGCTCGCTCGGCGCGCTGCTCAAGACCGTTCCGCTCGTGGGCAGGCTGAGGTTCGGCGGGAAGCTCAGCTCCATCGGCGCGGTGTTCAAGCAGGCGGCGCTGCGGCCCTTCAACTACGAGGCGATCTCCAAGCTCGCCTCCGCC
Organism: Nonomuraea sp. NPDC005983; assembly: GCF_040614375.1. Lineage (NCBI taxonomy): Bacteria > Bacillati > Actinomycetota > Actinomycetes > Streptosporangiales > Streptosporangiaceae > Nonomuraea > Nonomuraea sp. NPDC005983. The sequence continues at coordinate 36,606 of NZ_JBEXUP010000013.1, read as the reverse complement.
AAGTTCGCCGACTACGCCAAGAGCTCGGCGTACGTCTACGGCGGCGTCATCGCGACCCAGATGCTCGGGCAGGGCATGAAGGGCGAGAGCATCTTCAACCTCAGCCCGATGACCTTCACGCAGGCGGCCCGGATCACCACTGGCGCCAACCTGGTCGGCACGTTCGCGCCGATCGCCGGCCTGGGCACCAAGGGCCTGTTCCAGGGCGGCACCGCGGCCTCGTTCACGGCGACGCTGACGAAGACGGGCGTCGCGGTCGGCGAGTCCGGCATGTCGTTCGGCGGCTTCGTCGCCCTCCGCAACTGGGCCATCGCCAAGGTCGGCACGCCGGCGTGGCTCGCGAGGTTCAGCCCCAACATGCAGAAGCAGCTGCTGGGCCTCCCGCCGACCGCCGCGTTCCGGGTGTGGCGCTCGCTGAACACCCCCGAGTCGTACGAACTGCCCGCGTGGGACAGGCCGGTTCCGCCCAGCTCGCCGACGTACCAGCAGCCGCCGCCACCGGCGCGGTGGTCGGTGAACGAGGGGTCTCTCTGGGACGTCGCGGCGAAGGTGTACGGCGACGGCTCCCGCTGGCGGGAGATCTACGACGCCAACCGCGACGTCATCGGCCCGGACCCCAGCGTGATCAGAGTGGGCCAGCAGCTCAAGATCCCGAAACCCTGACGACCGTCGTCCCGGCCGGCCCTCGCGCGCAAGGGGCCGGCCCGCCGTTGCCGTACGCATAGACCAGGAAGACGGGGTCGCCCTGAAAGCGGGCCCTGAAAGCGGGCGCTGTCAGGTCTCGGCCGTGCTGCCGGGCGCCTGCGTGCCGGCGGGCATGCTGTTCGTGTCCAGGCCGATGCTCTTGGGGGTGAGTGCCCCGGTCGTCTTGTCGTTGCCGAGCGCGAGGCCGTCGAACATGGGAAGCCGTGCCTGCATCTCCTGGAATTTTATCTGCTGCTGCATGCTCAGCATGCTGACACCCTGATAGATCCCGCCAACCGCAAAGGCGTGGATCATCAACTTCCCCAACACCGGTCGAATCGTCTCGGCCCACAGTTTCTTCAACCCTTCGTTGACCACGAGCTGGACGCCAAACCAGGTGCCAGGAGTCGCCTTACCGGCCCCGACGGCGATCGCCCACCCCACCATCGCCACGGTCACGAGGACGACCAGCTTGCGGAGGTTGTCGTATAGATCAGCGCTGGAGTGGAGCGTATCCCCGACCCCGTCACGGTAGGTGCCGCACTTCCCCGCCTCCTCGACGAACTGGTCCGCCTGCGGCTTGAAGACGGTCTTGAAGACGCCGTCGTCCCAGTGGGCGTCCCCTTCCAGGCTCGTGAGCAGGGCGAGCATCGACTTCGCCAGCTCGTCCAGTTCCGTGGTCTGGCCGCCGTTTTTCTTGGTCTTCCATTCATCGCCGCATTTGCGCATCGTGTCCGAATCGGCGGCTATCGCGAAGATGGACATAGCGATGGTGACGGCTATCGGCCTCTTGATGATGGTTGCGCAGGCGAGGCAAATCGTTCCCGCGATGATGAAGGTGTTCCCTGCGAAACCGAGTTCCATGTCAGATGCCTTCGTGCCGGAGGACGGCCGGTGCCGCGTCCTCGCCGGCGCCCCAGTCGTCCTCGTCCCCGTGCAGCTTGTCGGAGCCGGTGCCTTCCTTCTCCTTGTCGCCGGCCCCGGACATGGGCGTCATCGGCATGAAGGGCATGCCGCCCATCCCGTTCCCGCCGCTCAGGCCGCTCGGCAGCTTCATGTTGGGCGGCGTGCCGCCGGCGGCCGAGCCGCCGCCGTAGCCGGCACCCGGCCCTCCGGCCGTCATACGGCCGGGGTCCGTCGTCGTGACGCCCTCGGGAGTGCGGATCTGGGGAGTCTGCAGGTCGGACGGGTTGAGGGAGGAGAGGTCCGTCTTCGTGGGATCCGGCAGGTTGGTCTTGCTCGGATCCAGCCCCGACAGGTCCGGCTGCTTCAGGTCGGGAGTCTTGAGGTTTGGGTCGTTGATCTTGGGGTTGTTGAGATCCGGGTTGTTCAGGTCGGGAGTCTTGAGGTTGGGATCGTTGAGCCTGGGGTCGTTGAGGTTCGGGTTGTTGAGGTTCGGATCCTTGAGATCCGGGGTGTTGAGGTTCGGGTTCTTGAGGTTGGGATCCTTGAGATCCGGGGTGTTGAGGTTGGGATCCTTGAGATCCGGGGTGTTGAGGTTGGGATCCTTGAGATCCGGGGTGTTGACGTTCGGGTTGCCGAAGTTGGGATTACCGAGATTGCCGAGGCTCGCGGGAATCGTCGGCGTCTTATTGCCGAGACCGAGCTTGTCGATGCCGGAGCCGCTGTCCTCGTCCGCCTTGGTGTACTTGTCGTCGGCGACCTTCAGCGCGTCGCGCCAGGACTCCAGCACCTTGCGCGCCACTTTCAGCGTTTCGATGTGCTGCGCCCGTGCCTGGGCATGGGCGGCGGCGGCGTCGCGGCCCGTCAAGCCGTAACCCGGCCAGGCCAGGTTGATGCCTTTCGTTCTGTTCGCGAGCCCGCCGACGTTCTCGGAGTCACCCGTGAGCTTCTTGCCGTTGGATTCGAGCTTGCCCTGCTTGAACTTCACACCGGACGTCGCCCCGGGCAGGTCGCCCAGCGAGAACGTCGAATCCTGATCTCCCATGTGTCCAAACCTCTTTACTGCCGGCGAAGCCCGATCAGCCGATACGAGGGTCGGTCACCCGGTGCGGTGACGCCCAGACGTCTCGGTCTTCCGAAAGGTCCGTCCCATGTTCCACGCCCTCCTCCGAGCCACCGGCTCCGGCTCCGCCCATCGCACCGAGCGGAAGCATCCCCGTGCCCGCGGTCGCGGGCATCCCCGAGACCGACGCGCCGCCCATGGGGCCCGCCGCGAACCCTCCAGGAGCGCCGAGCACTGCCGGAACGCCCGGCGTGAGGCCGGTCGTCGCCGGGATGGCCGTGGTCGGAATGGTGGTGGTGGGGATGGAGGTGGTGGTGAACGGCGCGGTCGTCGGCGTGTGAGGCGTGAAGTTCGCGACCTCGGTCTGCCGCGGATCGTCCTTGCCGATCACAGGAGACACGGTGCTGCCCGTGTCGCGGCCTCTGTCGGACCCGTTCTGCTGATCCTGGGTGTTGCCCGGGTTCTGGTTCGTGCCGTCCGCGGGCGTGTGGTCCGAGCCGGTTCCGTCCTGGCCCTTGCCGTCCTGGCCGTCCGCGCCCGGCCGGTCGGTGCCGGTGCCGTCCGAACCGCGCCCGTCCGATCCGGTGCTGTCGGAGCCGCGCCCGTCCGGGTTCTTGTCCCCTCCGGAGGGCGTGCTGTCGCGGTCGGAGCCCGAGCCATGCACTGTGGTGCCGTGCCCGCCCGACGAACCGCCGTCGCGCGTGCTGCTCTCGTAGGGCGCCGGGTTGTTCGAGTGGCTGCTGGAGGAGTCCTTGCCCGACGAGATGGTCTCGTAGTGCACCTTCTTGCCCGAGGGGCTGCCCTCTCCCGGGATGCCGACGGGGGGCAGCTCGTAGGACACGTCGCCCGGAACGTTGTTCTGGAACAGCTCGGCGATGCGCTCGTTGAGCTTCTTCATCACCTTCTGCGCCTGGGCGTCCTCCGCGGAGGCCTTCGCCTTCTTCGCGGCCGCCTTGGTTTCGGGGCTGTTCTCGATGTCGTCGCCAAAATCGACGGAGATCCCCTTGACCTCCTCGAGCGCGTTGCGCAGTTCCTCGCTGTAGAGCCTGAGGGCGCCGTCCATCAGCTTCATCTTCGAGGACAGTTCGGTGCCGCTGGCATGCATCATCTGCATGGCCTTCTGTACTTTGGCGGCCGTGGGGCCCTTCCAGTCCTTGGCAAGCCTGCTGGCGTGCTTCTCCAAGGCGCTGACTGCCAGGTCGATCGTGCCCGCCACGTTCAGATAGGCGAAGCCGGCGTCGTCGATCTGCATCGGCTTGGTGTCGCTGAGCATCTGCTCGATTTCCTTCTTCGAGGCCTTGACCTCCGCGCCCTGGGGCAGCGCCTCGAAGGAGTAGATGACGACGACCTTGCGCTTGTCACCCACGATGACCTTCCTCAGGCCTCACGGCCACCCTCGTTGTCCGCGGTCTTCCTGGCGTACTCGTCGGCGTTGGCCTCGATCGCCCGAACAATCCGGTCGTACATCTCGACCCACTCGGTGTACACCTGGAGAAACTTCGTCCCAGCACTGTTCGCACCGACGGTGTCGCAGTACGCCTTCGCGTCGTTCCACGTGCCTATCTGCGCCTCGGTCAGCTGACAGTGGTCCGCGAGGCTCTTCGTCGACCCGGTCGTGTATCCGTCCCACGACCCAGGGCCATGAAAACCGGAGGTATAGGACTTCAGCTCGTCCGCGATCGACCTCATCATCTTGACCGAGTACTCCACGGTCACGTCGCCGTCGAGCCCGGGCCAGTCAGTGATGATGGGCAGAGGATCCGGACCGTACATGGCATCTTTTTGCGTCATTTCGCCCCGTGACAGACGTGCGTTCGGCCATCGCCGACTGGCGATGGCCGAGTCGGCGAGCAAGGCCTAGCGGTTGGGGTCTTCCCACAGCCGGCGGTTGTAGTTCTCCGCCCGCTGGTAGTTCTCGTTGGCCATGCCGATAACCTTGGCGGCCTCATGGAGCTGGTTGCCCATCTCCTGCTCCTTGGCGTCCCAGTAGGCGCGGCGCTCGTCGAAGAAGGACCTCGCGCCCTTGCCGTCGCCACCGTCGACCCAGGCGGCCCCCAGGTCGGTCTGCAGCTTCCGGTAGAGCTCGTCGGTGGTCCGGTCGAGCTCGGTCACCACCTTGAGCAGGCCCTCCTGAGCGGCCTGCATCTGAGCGAAGTTTACTTTCGTGAAGTCGTGCATCAAGCCGTCGGACAAAGCGATCTCCATTCAGCGCAGCTAAAGGTTGACTTAGGCCTTCACATTGATGAGCGAGTCAACCCGGTTCTCGTTTGCTCCCACCCCGGCGACGTTGACGTCGCTCTCGATGAGGTTGGCGTTGTGCTGCCGGACCTCCTCCTCCGCCTTCGCGTAGGTGCTGGAGCTGTCGCGCAGGTTGTCGTAGATCAGGCGCAGGTCCAGGATGATGTCCTGGCACGCCTTGTCCCACTTCTCCATGTGCAGCCGATACTTGATGGCAGCCCCACCTTCCCAGTGGGAGGCCTGCCCGGAGTTGACGAGCTCGTTGACGGTGTTCCCGACCCCCTTGCGCAGGCCTTCGATGTATGTGACGGCGGCCTCCACATGGCCGGCCGCGACGTTGAGCTGCTGCGGGCTGGCGCCAAAGAGTCCCACTGAGGTTCCTCCCGAGATCTGACTCTGTGCTAACCCTCGTCATGCTCAGAGCAGACGGAGGGCATGATCCTCACAAATACCATCAAAGGACACGCTAGCTATCACCCGCAACACGAGTCGCGACACCGTCGGTTACAGATCGGGAACAGCCAGATCACTTTCGGATAAATGTGCAGGTAGATGGGCTATCGCCGTCTTACGGCGCTTGTGAATTCTCTGTCAACAAGAAGTGGCGGTTTGCCCTCTACAGGCATGTTCACCCATGGTTGGTCTAGCGTCTCTGATCACCGAGGGGCGGAGGGGATCCCGATGAACCAGCAGCCGGACGTCGAGAGCTTGCTCAACTGGGGGGCGGTCAGCGCGTCCCCTTCGGGCGCGCCCAGTGCGACGTCCACCGAGTTCACCGTCGTGCCGGCCTCCTCAGGGCAGCAGAACCCCGCACCCCGCGAGTCCCACGAGACACACCGCCAGGCCGTCCAGGACGACTCGAAGCCGGACGAGCCCACCCAGCTCTCAGAGGTCGTGACGGCGGACGGCCAGAAACTCGACGCGCAGGTCTCCCAGCCCGCCGGCGAGAAGGACTCCGCCCCCGACAAGGACGACACCGCACCGGACGCCTCGGCAAACGCCCCAACAGACGGGGCCGGAACGGACGACGGCGAGCCCGGCTTCGTCGACCCGCAGGCCGCACCGGGCGATCCGCAGTGGGAGGCGTCCGACCGCCTGGACACGGACCCGCAGGACCAGGACGAGAACCCCTCGGACGGGCAACCCAACGACCCACAGGACCAGTCGCCCGACCAGCCCGGCGACGGCAACGACGACGGCGGCCAGACAGACCCGAGCGACCCGCAGAACCCCGACGGCAACACCGGCGACGACCCCCAGAACCCGGACGGAAACGACGGCAACACGGGCGACGGCGGGGAGACCACGCCTGAGACGCCCGGGGACGATCAGGGCACTCCCGGAGATCACGGCGGCTCCGGGGGCACCGACGACCCGGGGAAGGACCCCTCCGACCCCAGCACGGGCGATGGCACGGGCACGCCCGGGACCGGGGATCCAGGGACGACTCCCCCGGGCGACGGCACCGACAAACCGCCCACCGGAACCGAAAAGCCCAACGATGACAAAAAGCCGGACGATGAGAAGAAGCCCGATGGGTCCGACTCGCCATCGACGGACATCCCCAGCGGCGGCGGTGGTGGCGGCGTACCCGGCGGCGGGGGCCAGGACGGCACAGGCAAAGACGACAAGGACAAAGACGGCAAGGGCAAGGACGACACGGGGAAGGACGGCCGCGACGGTACCGGTGGCGACGGCGGCTCGGACAAAAAAGACAAGAAATCAGACAAAGAAGACATAGACAACGTCGCCTATATCATCATCAACAAGGCCTCACCTCACATGAGCAAGGCGCTCGAGGTCACCAGCGAGAACCGCGCCAGCCCACTCGTCTTCGGCCTCGCCGGTCTCCCCTTCGGCTTGGGCCATGACAGGATCAGGAGCGCAGCGGCTGACTACATGGGCGAGGGCGTCAACCTGTTCAACCGGATGGATTCCGCGTTGAAGGAGACCTCTGCCGTCTGGGAAGAGGCCGATAGCAAGAGCACGGGAACGGGGCATTGATGGATCTCACCGTGGTAGGGGTCTACCCCGCGGCGATCGGCACCGCCATCTGTGCCTCCGTTATGATCCCCGGCTGGGCGTCAAAGGCCATCCCCGTCACGATAGGCGTGCTGTGGAACAGCCCCGAGGGGCAGTCGAGGCTCGGCGACCACTACGACACCTCCGCACAGCACCTCAGAGACCTCAGCAAGGCGCTGGCCAGCACCGAAAAGTCCGGCAAGCCCAAGGAATGGGACGCCGGCGACAGAGACAACTTCGACAAGACGATGAAGGACGTCATCGAACGGGTCGACAAGGCCATGGAGATCATGCAGCACGCCAGCCACACGATGCATCGCTCCTCGACCGTGTCGGTCGCATGTGCCAGCCTCTGCCTGGCGGCGGCCGTAACCATGGTCGTCGCGTCCCGCATGGCCGCCGCGGCCATCGCCACCGGACCGTTAGGAGCCGCAGCGGGTCAGGCGGCAGCGCAGGTTGTCGCGAAGAGGGTGCTCGCTTCGCTGGGCGAGGTGCTGAAGAAGCAGCGCGTACTGGGCATCGTGGCGGGCGGGATCCTGGTCCTTGGCGCCGGCTGGCACGAGTTGCAGCGGCACTTCCTCAAGAACCAGGTCCAGCATCCATCGGGCGGCAAGCCGGATTTCCAGCAGGTGAAGCTGGCCTGGGCCGATGAGAAGAAGTAGCCGGTTTCAGAGGTCGAGGCGGCGGCGGATACGGTCGAGTTCGCCCATGACGTCCTCGAAGGTCCGGTTGTAGGACGCCTCGGCGCTCCTGACCTGGTCGAGCGCGGCTTCCGGGTCGTTGATGAACTTCATCGGGTTGTCCTCTTCCCCGAACACCTCGCCCATCGCCTCGCTGACCTGCTTCTGCAGGTCAGCGGCGGCCTCCCGGACGACCTCTTTGATCATCTCGGCCAGCTCGCCGGAGCTCAGGCGCATCGCCTTGGGGTGCAGCTCAAGCTCGTGCAGCCCCTCAGCGGAGTACTCCACCACGACCAGCCCGTCTTCGTCCTGGGCCCGGCCGACGAGGTCGGCCATGGTCTTCTGCAACTCCTCCATCTGGGCGAACTGCCCATCGGCGGTCTTGAGAAGCTTGTCAATATCGATGTTCGCGAAGTCCCCGAACTCCTGCATCTGACGCTCCATCCTGGAGGAATAAACGTCCAGCAAAGTAGCGCTCCGGACGTTTTACCGCAATCAGCGCACCAACCTCATGAGCCACAGGAGCGATCACTCCGGGATCTTGAGGTCCAGTCCCTCTCTGAGGACGGCGGGGTTGGGGCCGATGACGTCGCGGTTGGCCTTGTAGATGTCCTGCCAGCGGTTGCCGTCGCCGTAGGCCTCCTGCGCGATCTCCCACAGGCTGGAGCCGCCACGGACGCGCCGGAGCCCTCCGTTCTCCCGTGTCGGCCCGTTCTGGTCAGGCTTCCCGCTCCCCTGAGACCCGCCATTCTGCTGAGAGCCGCTCTTCCCCGTATCGACCGGCGAGGCGTCCCTGAAGAACTCCTCGCCGCCGTCGGGGAGCTGGCCCGGGTGGTCGGGCTTGTGGAACGGGGGCAGGTCGTTGGTCTTGAACCTGGCCTTGTCGAAGTCGACCGCCAGCTTGCCGCTGGGGGCCACGACCTTGAGCTGACGCATCTTCCTGATCTCCATGAAGATGGTCTTGGCCGCGGACGCGATCATGAGGCTCAGCTGCCCCACCATCAGCGCGGTCCCGCTGAGGGCCAGCTTGCCGATCTTCGCCTCCTGCAGGGTGGCGACGAGGCGCAGATGCGGGAACCTCTTGGCGATCAGGGTGGCGATGAGCGTTCCGAGGAGCGCTCCCGCGAGGTACATGATCTCCGTCCAGAATCTGCGGATGGTGCCGCCGATCTCGTCCAGCACGCCGCCGATGTCGGCGAAGACGTGGCGTAGCTTCGCCGCCTCCGCGGAGAACCGTCCCACCGCCGCCTCGGCGGCCTCCTGGTCCAACCCCTTCCAGTTCTTCCGCAGCTGGTTCTGGATGTTGGGCATGACGGCCTTCAGACCGTCGTCGAGGACCATGTTCATCGCGCCCCAGTTGGTCGCGGCCTGGGCGATTCCTCTCTCGTTCGCCCAGGCCGTCGCGGCCAGCAGGCCCGCGGGGATGAGGTACATCGAATAGCGCCCCAGGAGGCGAATCATCCGCAACCCGGCAGGCGGCCCACCCGGCCCAGGCGGTAGCGCCTTGGGCAGCAGCACCCTTCCCGGCGCGGACGTCCCCGTGTCGAGCCGCGTGAATGTGTAGCTCGCCTCCGACATTTCCGCCTATCCCTGTCCCTCGTACCGAACGATGCCTTTGTCCTCGGCGACCCGCCAGTTCTTGGCGGCCAGCTTGAGCAGGTCCTCCCAGCTGTCGATGACCTCGATGGCCTCGTTCAGCAGGTCCAGTGCCATCTGCTGGGTCTCGTGGTAGGTGTTCGCGAGCACGCGGTTGCCCACCGGACCGAATCCCGGGTCGGGGATGTCGGTGTCGGGCATCGCGTCGCACAGGCCGGTGAAGATGGGCCGCAGGTCGTTCTTGATCCGCTCGGCCGAATGCTCGATGCCCGCCGAATACGCGAGGTTGTCGCGGCTCACAGTCCCCCCTCAAACAGCCACCACGCCGCGTCACAACGTAAAACACGAAATGACCGTAATCGGGGGTATTACGGGTTGTTTCACAAGATCGTCCAGGGGTGTTCGTCCTCCGTTAACCAAGATCTCCTTGGCTGCACGGTGGACAACCAGCGGCTGCAAGAGCCGCCTCGACCCCGAAGGGACACGCCCTGCGATGACCGACTTCCGACCCGACGACCTCCTCCCGGAGAACCTCGAGCGCATGGCCAGGGAGAGCGAGCAGTCGATCCTCCGCCTCACCGAGATGAGCGACGAACTGGGAGCGATCACGGGTACGGGCGAGAGCGCCGACCAGCAGGTCAGGGCCCTGGTCGACAACGCCGGCGGGATCCAGCGGATCACCATCGACCCGCGCGCCATGCGCATGGGCAGCGAGGAGTTGGCCGACCACGTCACCGCGGCCGTGCGCGCCGCTCAGGCGGACGCCCAGCGCCAGGGTGAGGAGATGCTGGCGAACGCGCTCGGCAGTGACGCCGCGCGCTTCCCCCTCGACATGGACGCCCTGCAGCGGCAGGTCAACGACATCCAGGAGTCGTTCAGCATGTCGATCGAGAACAGCCTGGCGTCCATCGACCGGCTGACCCGCCGCTCGGACCGGTAGCGGCTCAGCCGGACAGCCCGCGCACCCAGGTGTAGACCTCGAGGACGCCGAGCGCGAGCGGGAACAGCGCGGCGATCAGCATCAGGTCGACGATGTCCCCGGCACGCCCCCAGAACGGGGACGGCTTGCCCGACGGCAGCCACACGCCGAGGCCCATCGCGATCAGCCCCGCCCACAGCAGCCCGATCACCAGGACGGCGGCCATCACGCCGCCGCGCCCGTCGCTCAACGAGATCGCCAGCATGACCAGGCCCGCCACCCCGGAGAGGATCAGCCACAGCCGCTGTCCCACTCCCTTGAACACGCGGCCGCGCATGATGATCGTCAGCGCCAGGGTGACACTCATGACCCGGGCGATCCAGCCGCCGTCGAGCACCAGGAAGACCTGCGTGACCGCGACAGCCAGCGCGACCCCCGCGATCATGCCGGTCACGTAGTTCCTGGCCTGGAGCGTGCGTTCCTTGATCGCCGGGGCGTCCACCAGCTGATTGTCGCCGCGGAGTTCCTCGGCGGTGGTGGGCATCGCGGGCATCGGCACGCGCGCGATGCGGAAGGAGAGCGTGGGGATCAGCGGGCTCAGGGCCAGCAGGATGGTGGCGGTGACGGCCGCCACCCCCGCGGCGGGCACGGCGAAGACCATGACGACGGCCGCACCCGCCACCCCCGCCACGGAGGCGATGGCCGTGCCGAGAAAGCCCACCACGCCGTCGGCGACGAGCATGCCCGCGAACGTGGCGGCCAGCGCGGTGCAGGCCAGCGCGGCCAGCACGCTGGGCGCGCCCTGGGAGAGCACGCCGCCGTCACCGGCGGGCGCGAGCAGGCCCGCCAGGAAGGCGTAGGGCAGGGCCGCGTAGCCGACGGGGACACCCGCCGAGGAGTCGCCCACGGCCCTGGACATGACGGCCCCGGTGATGATCAGCAGGAGCGCGAGAGCGCCCGCGACGATGGCGGTCACCATCCAGGGCGGCCCCGCCAGCAGCAGCGCCAGCGGGCCCGCGCAGAGCAGCGCGCAGGCGGCGCCCAGGCCCAGCCGGCGGGTGTTGCGCTCGCTCCAGGTGCCGGCGCGCTCCTTGATGCCGGTGGCGACCACGTCCGCGACGTCGTCGTAGAGCGCGGGCGGCAGCGCGGCCTCGCGCGGCCTGAGGTAGAGCACCTCGCCGTCGAGCACGCCCAGCGCCGCCAGGCTCTGTCCGAGGTCGAACGGCGCGCCACCGAGCCTCTGGAGCACCCAGCCCGGCCCCGAGGCGGACTCGCCGCCGACCTCGCCCACGGCCCGCAGCACACTCGGCAGGACGTGCGGCAGCGGGATGTCGACAGGCAGTGCCAGATCCATCCGCTTGCGCGGCGCCACGATCGTGACGTGGCACAACGGGGGCAGCGGAGCAGCTGACTGGGGCAGGGCGCCCTGCGGTATAGGCCCATGGGTCCCTTGAGCCAGCGACCTCACACCCGTCCCCCTTGTCACACATCCAGCACGACAGGAAGAACATATCGGGCAGGCGGGGGTTCATGCGCTTCTGGTAAGAAAGTCTTTCAACATCACAGGAGGCAGTTCCAGGGTGAGCATCGTCATCGTGCGGCGCCCCGAGCGCCGGCCCAGCCCCAAGCCGCCCCGCGGCGAGATCCTGCTCGAGTCGCCGCCGGAGATCCCCGAGGTCCAGGGGCAGGGTTTCATGATGGTCCTGACGTATCTGCCGATGGTGGCGGGCGGCGCGGCCATGGCACTGATGTTCACCTCCAACGGTGGCGGCAACCCCCTCATGTACGTGGCGAGCGGGCTGTTCGCCTTCTCGATGGTCGGCGTGACCATCGGCCAGATGGGCCGCCAGTCGGGTGAGCGCAAGCACCGGCTGAACGGCCTGCGCCGTGACTACTTCCGGTATCTCGCGCAGGCCAGGAAGAGGTCGCGCAGGGCCGCCAAGCAGCAGCGCGAGGCGCTCGAATGGGGCGGGCCCTCGCCCGAGTCGCTGTGGTGGGTCGCGATGGGCCCCCGGTTGTGGGAGCGCCGGCCGCGCGACGAGGACTTCAGCACCGTGCGGCTCGGCACCGGCGTGCAGAAGCTGGCCATCCAGCTCGTCCCGCCCGACTCCAAGCCGGTCGAGGACCTCGACGCGCTGTCAGCCGGCGCGCTGCGCAGGTTCGTACGCGCGCACTCCACCGTCTCCGAGCTCCCTGTGGCCGTGGCCCTCGGCTCGTTCGCCCGCATCAAGCTGACCGGCGACCCCACGGCCATGCGCGACCTCGTCCGGGCGATGATCGCCCAGGTGACCGTCTTCCACGCCCCCGACGACATGCGGATCATGGTGTGCGCCGACGACGAGTGGATGCCGCACTGGGACTGGGTCAAGTGGCTGCCCCACGCCCTGCACCCGGACGAGATGGACGCCGCCGGCCCCGTGCGGCTCATGTCCGACAACCTGGCCGACCTCGACAGGCTGCTCGGGAGCGAGCTCAAGGAGCGGGCGCGGTTCAAGCCCGGCTCCCCCTCCGACTCCCTGCCGTACCACATCCTGATCATCGACGGCGGGCACGTGCCGCACGACTCGCAGCTGGGAGTCGACGCCATCCAGGGCGTCACGGTGATCGACCTGTCCGACGCCTCGGGCCCCGTCGACGAGAAGAGCACGCTCAGGCTCGACATCCAGCCCGACGGCTTCCACATGGTCAAGATCGACCACGCCGGCAAGCAGAGCCAGACCCGGCTGGGCGACGCCGACCAGCTCGACTACCTTCGCGCGGAAGGGCTGGCCAGACAACTCGCCCCGCTGCGGCTGTCGAGCGGCACGGGCGGGGGCGAGGTGCAGGACGTCCTGTCCGCCAACACCACGCTGACCGACCTGCTCAACGTCGGCGACCCGACCCGGCTCGATCCGGCCCAGACCTGGCGCGCCAGGGCGGGACGTAACAAGCTGCGGGTGCCGATCGGGCTCGGCGCCGACGGCCGGATGGTCGACCTCGACATCAAGGAGTCGGCACAGGGCGGCATGGGCCCGCACGGGCTGGTCATCGGCGCGACCGGGTCCGGCAAGAGCGAGCTGCTGCGCACCCTGGTGCTCGGCCTGGCGATCACCCACTCGTCGGAGATCCTCAACTTCGTCCTGGTCGACTTCAAGGGTGGTGCCACCTTCCTCGGGCTGGACACGCTCTCGCACGTCTCCGCCGTCATCACCAACCTCGAGGACGAGCTGCCGCTGGTCGACCGCATGCACGACGCCCTGCACGGCGAGATGGTGCGCCGCCAGGAGCTGCTGCGCGCCGCGGGCAACTACGCCTCGCTGCGCGACTACGAGCGCGCCCGCGAGCAGGGCGCCAACCTGGCGCCGATGCCCACCCTGTTCGTCATCATCGACGAGTTCAGCGAGCTGCTGACGGCCAAGCCCGAGTTCATCGAGCTGTTCGTGATGATCGGCCGCCTGGGCCGCTCGCTCGGCGTCCACCTGCTGCTGGCCTCGCAGCGTCTCGAAGAGGGACGGCTGCGCGGCCTCGACACCCACCTGTCGTACCGGATCGGCCTGCGCACCTTCTCGGCCATGGAGTCGCGGGTGGTGCTGGGGGTCGCCGACGCGTACGAGCTGCCGTCCGCGCCGGGCAACGGCTTCCTCAAGTTCGACACCACCGGCATGACGCGGTTCAAAGCCGCCTACGTCTCCGGCGCGTACCAGGCCGACCCCCGCCAGGCGACCGACGCCGACGGCGGCTCGTCGATCCACGAGGTGGTGGAGTACACCCCGGCCTTCGCCCCGATCCCGGTCGTGGAGGAGCCGAAGGCGGAGGTCGTGCCCGCCGAGGAGAAGGGGCCGCAGGTCAGCCTGCTCGACATCGTCGTGAGCAGGCTGGAGGGTGCGGGCCCCGCCGCGCACCGGATCTGGCTGCCGCCGCTGGCCGAGTCGCCCACCCTCACCCACCTGCTGCCGCCGCTGTCGGTCACGCCGGATCTGGGCCTGACGACGCCCGGCTGGGCGGGTCGGGGCAAGCTGCACGCGGTGGTCGGCATCATCGACCGGCCCTTCGAGCAGCGACGCGACCCGTTCTGGCTGGACCTGTCGGGCGCCGCCGGGCATGTCGGCCTGGCGGGCGGCACGCAGAGCGGCAAGAGCACGATGCTCCGCTCGCTGATCACCAGCATGGCCCTCACTCACACGCCGCGTGAGGTGCAGTTCTACTGCCTGGACTTCGGCGGCGGCTCGCTCGGCACCCTGGACGGGCTCCCCCACGTCGGCGGCGTGGCGACCCGGCTCGACGCCGACCGCGTGCGCCGGACCATCGCCGAGATCTCCAACATCATGCGCGACCGCGAGCGCATGTTCGGCGAGCTCGGCATCGACTCGTTCGCCTCCTACCGGCGCCAGGTCGCGGAGGGGCAGATCGAGGGCGACGGCTGGGGCGACATCTTCCTGGTGGTCGACGGCTGGCTGACCATCAGGCAGGAGTACGAGGCGCTGGAGGGCGTGATCACCGACCTCGCCGCGCGCGGCCTCGGGTACGGCATCCACGTGGTGGCGGCCACCAACAAGTGGTCCGAGTTCCGGCCCGGCATCCGTGACCTGTTCGGCACGCGCATCGAGCTCAAGCTGGGCGACTCCTACGAGTCGGAGATCAACCGCAAGGCGGCGATGGCCGTGCCGGAGGGCGTGCCGGGTCGCGGCCTCACCAAGGACGGCATGCACTTCCTGTCGGCGCTGCCGAGGATCGACGGGGTGCAGAACGCCGAGGACCTGGCGGTGGGAGTGCGCGCCCTGGTGCAGGCGGTGCGGGAGGCCTGGAAGGGCCAGGCCGCGCCGGGCGTGCGACTGCTGCCCGGGGTGCTGCCCGCCGCGATGCTGCCAGGACCGGACGCGACGGGCCCGAAGCGGATCCCGATCGGCATCGACGAGGCCACGCTCTCGCCCGTGCTGCTCGACTTCGAGGCCGACCCGCACTTCATCGTCGTGGGCGACACGGAGAGCGGCAAGTCCAACCTGCTCAGGGTGATCGCCGAAGGGGTGGTGGCCAGGCAGACGCCGCGCGAGGCCATGCTCATCGTCATCGACTACCGGCGCGCGCTGCTGGACACCGCGGTCACCGAGCACCGGATCGGCTACGCCGCCTCCAGCGCGGCCGCCACCGAGCTGATCAACAACGCCCGCGGAGCGCTGCTCAAGCGGCTGCCCCCCGCCGACCTCACGCCGGACCAGCTCAGGACGCGCAGCTGGTGGCAGGGCTCCGACCTGTACATCATCGTCGACGACTACGACCTGGTCGCCGGCGCGACGAACCCGCTGATGCCCCTGGCCGACCTGATGCCCCAGGCACGTGACATTGGCCTGCACCTGGTCGTGGCCCGCCAGATGGGCGGCATCGGGCGAGCCATGTTCGATCCGATCATCACCAAGATGAAGGACCTGGCCAGCCCGGCGGTGATCCTCTCCGGCAGCAAGGACGAGGGTTACCTCTTCGGCAACGTCCGTCCGCATCCGCTGCCGACCGGCCGTGGCTACTACGTCGAGAGGCGGTTCGGCTCTCGCCTGACCCAGACCGCCTTCCTCCCGCCTGCCGAGCCGCCCGCTGATCCGCCGGCCGATCCGCCCGCGGAGACGCCCGCGGAGACGCCCGCCGATCCGGCGTGAGGTAGCCGTGCAGATGATCCGTAAGATCACGTAACCCGACCTCGGAGTTCCATCGTGAGTCTTGAGCTACCCGGCGGGGTCAGGATGGCCCTGGCGCTGACGGGCATCCCCGCGCCCGACTGCACTCCCGAGTCGCTGCTGGGCGCGTGCCGGCGACTGATCGGCTTCACCGACGCGGTGCACTGGCAGAGCACCAAGGCGACCGCGGCGGGCGAGCAGGTGAGGGCCGGCAACTCCGGCGGCGCCATCACCGCGATGCGCACGAGCACGGCGGGCGAGGACGGGGCGCCGGCGCAGACCAGGGAGATCGTCAGGGCCGCACTGGCGACCGCGACCGGTCAGGCTTCAGGGAGCTTCCTGATGGCCGCTCTCAAGGTCTCTCTCGCCGTGGCCGCCGTCATCCTGTTCCGAAGGCTGAAGGCGGCGGGGTTCTTCGGCGCGGCCGGGAGGGTCTTGGCAGAGGCGGCCATCAAGGGCATCGGGGCGCTGATCCGTGTCCTGCTGCGTACGACGTACCGGTTGCTGTCCGCCATCTGCCGCTGGCTGTTCGAGCGGGCCGGGGCGCTCCTGGCCAGGCGGCGGGCGGCCCGACTCGCCAGGCCGCCCCTGCCGAAGGGGACGGCCGCGCCGTCCAGGGCGGCGCAGCCGCACCTCGGCAAGCCGGCAACGGACGCGGAACAGGCGAGAGCGGTCAAGGCCTGGGAGCAAGCGACCGCGAAGCGGCGCAGCCAGCCCGCTAAGCAGCCCGATAACCAGCCCGGCAAGCAGGGCGGTGAGCCGGGGAGCGAGCCGGGTGGGGACTCCTGAGGAGCGCCTCAGGCGTCCGCCGCGGTCTGTTCGATGGTCGCCACGGTGTCGAGCTCGGCCTCGCGATGGGTCGCCGACATGGCCCTGACGCGGTCCGCGTCATCCTGGTGCCACTCGGCGAGGTCGGCGCACCTGTCGTACAGCATGCGCAGCACGATCGCGTCGAGCGCGCCGATCGTGGCGCCCAGCTCGCCGCCGCCCCACCGGTCGCCGAACCCGGCGAGGTCCTCCCGGAGGAAGGCCGCTTCCCCGGCCACGGCGCGGGCCACCTCGGAGTGCTCGGACGCCGCGCGTTCGAGGCTCGAATGGGTCACTCTGCTCTCAGAATCTTCAATCCCACCAGGTGTCACAAGTAACATCATTACCGTCTTTCCCGACAATGCGCACGGACCGCCAGAAAGGACGACTCGGTGGCAGGCGTCGATCTGAGCCAGAAGGCACTCGAGCAGCTCCAGGACTCGGTGAACGGTCGAGCCACCGACATCGTCAAGCTCAAGGACGGCAAGCCCATGGACAAGACGCCGGGCGAGTTCGGCGCCGCGTTCCCCGGGAAGAAACCCCTCTCCAAGGTCTTCGGCGACCTCGCCCCCTCCGATGGGCTGGCCTCCGCCGTCGACGCCGTGGAGCAGAAGGTGTCCGATGAGCTGGACGCGGCCAAGCGCCGCCTCGACGGCGTGGAGCGCGCCCTCGACCAGGTCCGGCGGAACATCCGCACGGCCGACAAGGCCTCCACCGGGAAGGATGCGAAGTGAGCCTGCGTGAGCAGATCGCCGCCCTCACCGGTGGACACAACAAGTTCACGGCGGTCATGGACAAGGTCGACGGCGACCCGGAGGAGATCAGGCGCATCGCCTCCCGCTGGAACCTCGCCGGATACGACGCCGTGGGCAACATGAACGTCCTGGCGGGCGCGGTCAAGAGGGTGGACGACCACTGGAAGGGCGCCTCCGCCGACGCTTTCGTCACCTACATGGGCAAGTACGGCAAGGCCGGCCAAGGGATGAACGACGCGCTGGTGGACTGCGCCGGCAAGCTGAACGACGTCGCGGACGCCCTGGTCACGGCCAAGACGGACGTCGACAGGATCGGCAACCTGCTGCTGCAGCAGGTCGCGGCCGAGCGCACGGCGCACAAGAACGACCCCGACGCGACCCAGGACGATCTCGACAAGGCCATCTCCGGCAAGATCAGCGCGGCCGCGGGCGACGCGCAGCCCGCCGTGGACAAGGCCGAGAGCGTGATGTCCACGTTGCTGTCGGGCATCAACAAGCGCTTCGGCGAGGAGAAGCTGCTCTTCTCCGACATCCCGCTCGCCGGTGACCAGGAGTTCGTCCCCGGCCCCGGGCACAAGGTGGAGTGGGTCGCGGTCTCCCCGTCCGAGCTCGAGCGCACCCAGCTCGCCGGAGGCGGCAGCGGGGGCGGGGGCGGCACGGGCGCGTCGAACGGCACCGGCAGTTACGGCTACACGGGCACGTCCTCGGGCGGCACCACGCCACAGCCGAAGTCCGAGGTCGTCAAGTGGATCAAAGAGGCGATCGACGTCATCAAGTCGCCGGAGATGGCCGCGATCATGCGCAAGCGCGGCCTCGACGTGAGCGACCTGGATCCGAACGACCCCAAGGACATCGAGCGGATCTGGACCATCATCTACCACGAGTCGGGCGGCAACCCTAGCGCGATCAACAACTGGGACATCAACGCGCAGAACGGGGTCCCGTCGCAGGGCCTCATGCAGACGATCCCGCCCACGTTCAACGCGCACAGCCTGCCCGGCCACAAGCAGATCCTGGAGCCGGTCGACAACATCATCGCGGGCGTGCTCTACACCTACAGCCGCTACGGCGACCTCGCCCACCACCCGGGTATCGCGTCGCTGGAGAGCGGCGGGCCCTACCGCCCCTACTGACATGACGAGAGGACGTGCCCCAACCGAGCGGAGCACGTCCTCTCCCTATCCGTCCGGGCCTCCCGGACGGCCTGTCACCCGCAGTTCCCCCAGTCGGCGCTGGTGCTGCCCGAGCCGGCGCTGCCCGAGTACTTCACGCACTTGCCCTTGGCCGGGAGCTTCACCGGCCCGGCGTAGTACTCGAAGTTGCCGCTGTCGGTCTGGCTACCGCCGCCCTGCACGTCCAGGGTGGCGCTGACCGGGGTGGACCTGCCGATGTCCGTGGTCTTGATCGTCACCACGCAGTTCTGGCCCGTGCCGCCGTTGTACAGCTGGTAGGTGACGCCTCCGGAGAACGAGCTGGACCGCTGCACGCTGAAGCCGCCGCCGCAGACCTGGGTGGCCGTGTACGGGTTCCTCGTCTGCGTCGGGGACGGCTTCGGCGCCTCGGTCGTCGGCTTCTGGGTGGGGGACGGCTTCGGCGCCTCGGTCGTCGGCTTCTGGGTGGGAGTCGGCTTCGGCGCCTGCGTCGTCGGCTTCTGGGTGGGAGTCGGCTTCGGCGCCTGCGTCGTCGGCCTCTCGGTCGGCGTCGGCTCCTCCGTCCGGGTCGGCGTCCGCGTCGGGGTCGGCGTCGGAGTGGGCGTCGGGGTCGGCTCCTCGGTCGGCTTCTGCTCCTCCGTCGGAGTCGGCTTCGGCGTGGGCCTGTGCCGCGTCTTCGTCGGGGTGGGCTCCGCCTCCTTGGCCGACTCGGTCGGCTTCTGCGTCGGCTGCGCCGTGATCGTCACCGTCGGCTGCGCGATCGGCTGCGTCGCCAGGGGCTGAGGCTGCGTGGCCACCTGGGTGGGCACCTGCGTCGGAACCGTGCTCAGCTCGGGAACCGGCACCGTGGTCGGCTCGTCCCTGGGCAGCTCGAACGGCAGCACGCCGGTGGCCTGCGGCGCGGGCGTGTCAGCCCAGGGCACCGTCACCTCCGCCTGGTCCGTGGGCGCCGGCTGCTGCTGTTGCTGCTGGACGTCGACGGAGGTGGGAGCGTCCTGCGCGCTCGCCGCTGTGGACGGGGACAGCGTCTTGTCCGCCGCTGCCGCCGCCGGCTGCAGGGTGGTCTGCGTCGAGGCGTACCGGCTCGCTCCCCACAGGCCGAGAGCCGAGACCAGGACGACCGCCGCGGAGGCCGCGACCAGCCCGATGGGGAACGACCTGCGCGACGGGATGCTCGTGGCGGCCTGCATGGGCCCGGGCGGCGACCAGGACTGCTGCGCCTCCTGCGGCCCAGGAACGGGCGGCGGCCCCCAGGTCGGCGCGGTGGCGACCGGCTCGGGTACCACCACGGGCGCGGGCGGCACGGCCAGACCCTGCAGGTGCACCTGCCCCTGCAGGGGCGCCTCGTCACGCGGCGCGAGCAGCATCGTCTCGTCGCTGGGCGGAGCCTGCACAGGCACGGCGAGCTGCCCCGGGTCCGGGACGGGACCGGCGACCGGCAGGCCGGAGCTCTTGTCACCCATCAGCTGCAGCAGCGCGGTGTACGTCGTCGGCCGCTGCGCGACCAGCTTGGCCAGGCAGGAGAGCACGACCCGGCGCAGCGGCTCCGCCAGCTCTCCCAGGTCCGGCGCCGTCTTCATGACGGCCTCCGCGTCCTGGCCGAAGGGCGGCCGGCCGGTGGCGGCGAACGCCACGACCGAGGCCCACGAGAAGACGTCCGAGTAGGCCCCGAAGGCCTCGCCGTTCAACTGCTCGGGCGAGCGGTATCCGACCTCGCCCATCGGCTCGCCGACGGCGACGTCCGTGACCCGGGGGCCGTCCGCACCCATGATCACGTTGTTGGGGCTGAGCCCGCCGTGAACCAGGCCCGCCAGGTGAATGGGGGTCAGCGCGGTCAGCACGCCCACCGCGACGCGCTCCAGCGCGTCCGCGGACAGCGGGCCCTCGGCCTCGACGAGTTCGGCGAGGCTGCGCCCCTCGACGTGCTCCCGGACGACGTACGGCCGCCCCTCCCACACGCCAGTGTCGAGGACCCGCGCGATGTAGGAGCTCGACACCCGCTGGGCGGCCTTGAGCCGCTGGACGGCCTCCGCCTCGTCCGGCGTGCCGGGCAGCAGTTTGATCGCCCTCGGCGTCCCGTCGTCGCTGTCACGCCCCAGGTAGACGACCCCACGGGGACCTTCGCCCAGCCGTCCGATGATGGCGTAGGCGCCTACCTGGTCGGGATCACCCGGAAGTAAGGAGTCCATGACAGCCCTTCCAATGACAAATCATGATTCGCGGTACATTGAACCAAATTTGTCACAGCAGCATCAGGGGTTTCGGACCCTAATGATCGTTGTTCATCCGATCGATGCCATCAGTTGTGGCGGCCCGCCCGCCAGCCCCTCCGCCTGCCCATCGGCACCACCATGCGGCCGACGACGAGCGCTCCCATGCCTGCGAGCGCGCCCGCTCCCACGGCCATGCCGACGTTGATCGCGCGCTGGTCGACCGGCGACGCCTTGGTCACGAGCCCCGCCGACAGCGGGGCGGGCGGCGGCCCGGCCACCGCCACCTCCTCCGACGGGAGGACCGCGGTGATCGCGAGCAGCGGGTTCACCATCCCGGCCCCCGTGCCGTCGCCGAGCGCGCCGTCGGCGGTGTTCTCGATCCGCCGCCGCACCTGCTCCTCGTTCAGGCGCGGATACCGGGAGCGCACCAGCGCGGCGACGCCCGCCACGTACGGCGCGGCGAAGCTCGTCCCCTGAAGGTCGCTGCGGAAGGAGCGGCCGGTCCACGAGCTGGTGATCTTCTCGCCCGGCGCCACCACGCCGACCCTGGATCCGGTGTTGGAGAAGTCGGAGCGCCGGCCGTCCTCGGTGACGGCGCCCACCGAGAGCACGCCCTCGTAGGCGGCCGGGTAGGCGGGCGTGGTGACGCCGCCCTTCTCGACGTTCCCCGCCGCCGCCACGATCACCACGTCGCGCGAGAGCGCGTAGTCGACCGCCTGCTTCAGGTCGGGCTGGTTGCCGGCCTGGACGGAGATGTTGATCACATCGACGCCGGCCTCGGCCGCCTTGACGATCGCGTCGGCGAGCTTCCCGACCTCGCCTTCCTGCTCG
This sequence comes from Nonomuraea sp. NPDC005983, assembly GCF_040614375.1. Classification (NCBI taxonomy): domain Bacteria; kingdom Bacillati; phylum Actinomycetota; class Actinomycetes; order Streptosporangiales; family Streptosporangiaceae; genus Nonomuraea; species Nonomuraea sp. NPDC005983. The sequence continues at coordinate 15,099 of NZ_JBEXUP010000013.1, read as the reverse complement.
TTGGTCTGCTTGTACGAGATAAGCCGGGCCCTCGGCGCGACCCCGTAGAAGGGAACGCCCTGGAGGTAGCGTCCGGCGATGATGCCGGCGGTGGCGGTGCCGTGGCCCACGCAGTCACGATGCCCGGTGCGGGTGAGATCGACCTGCCTGACGACCGCTCCGGCCAGCGACGGGTGCCTGAGATCGACGCCGCTGTCGATGACGGCGACCGTGACCCCCTCGCCGCTCGTCAGCTTCCACACGCTCCGCGCGTTCAGCCGCTTCTGCGCCCACGACTCCCCGACCTGCATCGAGCCCTTCTCGGGGTTGCACCGCACGGGCTCGGCGTAGGCGGCGGCCGGCGCGGCGGCGACCCCCGCGGTGGCGAGCGCGCAGGCCAGAAGGGTCCGCTGGATCATGACCGGAAAGCATATATTGTCCCGGTCTGGCGGGCATGGCAGGCTCGCGAAAAAGCCCCGGCGAACGCCGGGGCTCTCCCGATGGATCAGCGCGTCGCGGACTCGATGTTGGTCTGGTACGTGGTGATGACCCGACCAGCCTCGTTCAACTCTTCCGTCATGCGCTGGAACGCCGCGCGGTAGCTCTGCCAGGCGTCGCGGAACTTCTCCGCGCCCGGACCTGTCCAGGCCGTGCCGACCTTGCCCGCCTCACGGTCGAGCGCGGCCATCGTGGTGCGCACCGCCTCCGACTGCTGCCTGAACTGGGCGGCCATTTGCTGCATTTCCTGCGGGTCGCCACCGAGCATGCTCTGGCTCATGCATACCTCCAGGATTGATGGGAAAGCGCACTCACCATAGATGGGCCGCCCGCTCCTCGCCGCCGTTATGCCGAGCGGCTATGGTCTACCAGAGGAATGTTCGGCCGAAGGAGTGTCCCGTCCATGCGCGAGGTAGTGGTCACCGGCGGCGGAACCGGCATCGGGTACGCGGTGGCCGCGGCGTTCGTCTCACTCGGCGACCACGTCACGATCACCGGCCGCCGCGAGCACGTGCTTAAGGAGGCCGCGGAGCGGCTCGGCGCCGCGCACCTGCCGTTCGACGCCTCCAGCCCGCACGCCGTCGAGGAGGCCGCGCGGAAGCTGCCGGAGCGGGTGGACGTGCTGGTCAACAACGCGGGCGCCAACACCAACCTGGACCGCAGGCAGAAGCCGTCCGGCACTGCCGACCTGGCGGGCGTGGCCGAGGCGTGGTGGGCCAACCTCAACGCGAACCTGATGTCGGCGGTGCTCGTCACCACCGCGCTGCTGCCGCGGATGAACAAGGGCGGCAGGATCATCTCCATCGGCTCCATCGCCGCGCGCGGCACAGGCTCAGGCTCGTACGGCGCGTCCAAGGCGGCCGTCGAGTCGTGGACCGCCGACCTGGCGGCCGAGCTCGGCCCCAAGGGCATCACCGCGAACGTGGTCGCGCCGGGGCTGGTGGTCGACACCGAGTTCTTCCGTGGCAGGCTGACCGACGAGGGCATCATGGCCCGCGTCCAGAACACCCGCAACGGGCGGCCCGGCACCCCGTCGGACGTGGCCGACAGCGTGCTCTTCCTCGCCTCACCGGGGGCGAGGCACCTGACAGGGCAGGTGGTGCACGTCAACGGCGGCGCCTATCTGGGCCGCTGACGACAAGCCGGCAACCGGCGCCTAAACTCCGTTGGGTGCCCGTCGAGGAAGGACGAACGTCGGTGCAGAAGGTTCTGATCGCCAACCGAGGCGAGATCGCCGTGCGGGTCGCCCGCGCGTGCAAGGACGCCGGAATCGGCAGCGTGGCCGTCTATGCCGACCAAGACCTCGACTCGCTGCACGCCAGAGTCGCCGACGAGGCGTACGCGCTGGGCGGGCAGTCCCCCGCCGAGACCTACCTCGACATCGCCAAGCTGCTGAAGATCGCCCAGCAGTCGGGGGCCGACGCCGTACACCCCGGCTACGGCTTCCTGGCCGAGAACGCCGACTTCGCGCAGGCCGTCCTCGACGCGGGCCTGACCTGGATCGGCCCGCCGCCCGCCGCCATCGCCGCGCTCGGCGACAAGGTGCGGGCCAGGCACATCGCGCAGAAGGTCGGCGCGCCGCTGGTCGCCGGCACCACCGACCCCGTCTCGGGCGTCGACGAGGTGGTCGCGTTCGCCGAGGAGCACGGGCTGCCCATCGCGATCAAGGCCGCGTACGGCGGCGGCGGGCGCGGCATCAAGGTGGCCCGCACCCTGGAAGAGGTCCCCGAGCTGTACGAGTCGGCGGTGCGCGAGGCGGTCGCCGCCTTCGGCCGCGGCGAGTGCTTCGTCGAGCGCTACCTCGACCGTCCCCGCCACGTCGAGACGCAGTGCCTGGCCGACCATGACGGCAACGTGGTCGTGGTCAGCACCCGCGACTGCTCGCTCCAGCGCCGCCACCAGAAGCTGGTCGAGGAGGCGCCCGCGCCGTTCCTGTCGCAGGCCCAGCTCGAGACGCTCTACTCCAGCTCCAAGGCGATCCTGCGCGAGGCGGGCTACGTCGGGGCCGGCACCTGCGAGTTCCTCGTCGGCCAGGACGGCACGATCTCCTTCCTGGAGGTCAACACCCGGCTGCAGGTCGAGCACCCCGTCACGGAGGAGGTCGCGGGCGTCGACCTGGTCCGCGAGATGTTCCGCATCGCCGACGGCGAACCGCTCGGCTACGGCGACCCCGAGCTGCGCGGCCACGCGATCGAGTTCCGGATCAACGCCGAGGACGCGGGCCGCGGCTTCCTGCCCGCGCCGGGGACGCTGAGCGTCATGCGCCCGCCGTCCGGCCCGGGAGTGCGGCTCGACTCCGGCTACGAGACGGGCATGACCGTGCCGGGCACGTTCGACTCACTGGTGGCCAAGCTGATCGTGACCGGACGCACCCGCCAGGAGGCGCTGGAGCGCTCGCGCAGGGCGCTGGCCGAGTTCGAGATCGACGGCATGCCGACCGTGCTGCCGTTCCACCGCGCGGTCGTGTCCGAGCCGGCCTTCGTCTCCGAGCCGTTCACTGTCCACACCCGGTGGATCGAGACCGAGTTCGACAACACCATCGAGCCCTACGTGGGCGACGTCTCCGCCGAGGAGCCCGAGCCGCGCGAGAGCGTGACGGTCGAGGTCGGCGGCAAGCGCCTGGAGGTGGTCCTGCCGGCCGGCCTGGGCACGGCCGGCCGGTCCGCGGGCGCGCCGTCCACGGGCAGGGCGGCCAAGCGGCGGGCGGGCGGCGCCAAGAAGGCGGCGGCAGGCGGCGACGCGCTCGTCAGCCCGATGCAGGGCACCATCGTCAAGGTCGTCGCAGGCGACGGCGACACCGTGGCCGAGGGCGACACGGTCGTGGTGCTGGAGGCGATGAAGATGGAGCAGCCGCTGGCCGCGCACAAGGCCGGCACGATCACCGGCCTGACGGCCGCGGTCGGGCAGACCGTCACCTCCGGGGCGACCATCTGCGAGATCAAGAACGCCTGACCGGAGGCCCCAGGATGTCCGGCCGCCCAGCGCACCCGGCCGACTCCGTACGGGTAACGTGCAGACTGAGGAACTTTGCCAATCGCCCGTTCGTCCTCATGGGCGAAGGAGGCTTGCTGCCAATGACCCATTCGCTGCGCCGGGCAGGGGCCGCGATCGCGGCCCTGATCGCCGGTCTCATCGTCGTGTTCGCGCTTTCCCCGGCCGCCAACGCGGCGGCCCCCCCTGACGCACAGTCGGTGGTGTCCTTCTGGAAGGACAAGAAGGACCCGCTCTATCTGGACTCGGGCTCGTCGCTGAGCTCGGACCAAGCGTCCAAGATCCGTGACGCCTTGAAGGACTCCAAGAGTGACATCTACGTGGCGGCGCTGCCCGACGGCACGCTGAGCGCCTCCACCGCCAAGCCCTATGTCGACTCCCTTGGCAGAGCAACCGTCCAGGCCAAGGGCGGCGGCCGGGTCACCGTGGCGGTGCTCAACGGCAAGACGCTGTTCGCCGCGTCCAACTTCGGCCAGTCCGGTCTGACCGACCAGCTCGCCAAGCGGGCCGTGAGCGCCAACGACGACATCGTCGCCGGCATGGAGGACTTCATCGAGCGGGTCAACCTGGCCTCGTCCGGCAAGACCCGCGCCGCGCTCGACTCCGGCCCTGTGGGCGGGGGCGGCAGCACCGGCCTCGGCGTGCTGGCCGGCATCGGCGCGGTCGTGCTGGTCGGCGGTGGCGGCCTGTTCCTGTACACCAAGAACAAGAAGAAGAAGCAGGCCATCCAGGACGCCAAGGACCTCGCGGCGGTCAAGCAGACCGTCGAGGAGGACGTCACCAAGCTCGGCGAGGAGATCACCGCGCTCGACACCGACGTCCAGCTCGCCGGCCAGGGCGGCCAGCACATCAACGAGTGGCAGCAGGCTCTCGACTCCTACGAGAAGGCCAAGACGCAGCTCGCCGCGGTGCAGCGGGCCGAGCAGGTCCGCGACGTCACCCAGACCCTCGAGGACGGCCGTTACGCGCTGGCCGTGGTGAAGGCCAAGGTCAACAAGCAGCCGGTCCCCGAGCGGCGCGCGCCCTGCTTCTTCAACCCGCAGCACGGCCCGTCGGTGCGTGACGTGCGCTGGGCCCCGCCCGGTGGCGCGGTGCGCGACGTGCCCGCCTGCGCGGCCGACGCCGAGGCCGTGGAGCGCGGCTTCGACCCGCAGATGCGCGAGGTCATGGTCGACGGGCAGCGCCGCCCGTACTACGACGCAGGCCCGGCCTACCAGCCGTACGCCTACGGCTACTACGGCGGCTTCGGCGACATCATGACCGGCATGTTCATCGGCACCCTGATGGGCAGCATGCTCGGTGGCGGCGGCTTCGGCTTCGGCGGCTACGGCGCCGGCTACGCCGAGGGTTACGCCGACGCCGGCGGCGGCGGCGACTTCGGCGGTGGAGGCGACTTCGGCGGCTTCGGCGGCGGGGGCGACTTCGGCGGCGGGGACTTCGGTGGTGGCGACTTCGGCGGCGGCGACTGGTAACCAGCAGCCAGGCCGATCGGGCGCGCTCCCCTTCCCGGGGGGGCGCGCCCTTCGTCGTCAGGGCCGCCCCCGATCGCGCGTCCGCAGGAGCCCGCCACCCGTGTCCTGGAGCGTCGTGCTGGGACGTCATGGCACCGAATTCAAGAACGCCGCTATTGGCGTCATACCGGGTGATAGCGTGGAGCCGCCGATCATGAAGTTGCGCTGAATGGGTGGTAAATCGTGGCGGACGTGCTGAAGGCCGACCGGACGTCGATGACCGGTGCCGCGCGGCGCGTCCAGGAATCCGTCGACCTGTTCGGGCAGTACACGGATGCGCTGATGAACACCATCGCGGGCAGCGGACGGTCGGCGTGGGGAATCGGTGTCATCGGCATGGCGATGGACCAGATCAACGAGACGGTCGGCGGGGCGTGCCGCCATCTTCACGACAACCTCGACAAGGCCGGCACGAGCCTGCGGGTGATGACCGATCGGACGGACGCCGCAGAGCAGGCCAGCACGGCCACCATCCAGGCGCTGGACGCCGGCAGGTCCTAAGAAGTCCACCTTCAACGTGACACGGGAAGGCGTGACGATCGGGTTCCGTGAGCCACGGACGGGGGTGCCCTCGTGGCGATGATGCTCCCCGCGAAGCTGGAAGAGGCCTTCGTCCTGCTGGGCGTGCCATGGCCCACCGAGAACGAGGACGGGCTCAAGGAGTACGCCGCCGCGTGCTGGCGCTGTGCCGGCGAGCTCATCACCGACGTCGTTCCGGCCCTGGTCGGCACCGTCGGGTCCATCGGTCTGGACAACGCCGGAGACGGCGTCGAGGCGCTCCTCGCCTTCCTTGCCGACTACCTTGACGACGAGACGGATCTCGCGCACCTGCCCAGTCTCGCCATAATCCTGTCCGTCCTCGCCGCGAGTCACTCTCTCGCCGCGGTGCTCGTCCAGGCGCTCAAGATACTGCTCGTCATCGTGGCCACCTATGTGGCCGCCGCACTTCTGTGGGCCGCCATGGCGGCCGTCGTCACCAGCGGTATGGCTGTCGTGCGGGCACGGACGTTCGTCATCGGCCTGCGCCTGATCGCCCAGCGCGCGGTGGCCGTCTTCCGCCGCGAGCTCGAACGGTTCTTCGGCAAATCACTGGTCAGAGGCGTCCAGGCACGCCTGCGTCGCCTCTTCGGCGCACGGCCGCCGAAGAACGCCGAGAGGGCAGGCGCCAAGTCCGGCGCCGGCACCTCCGGGAAGCCGACACGGGACCGCCTGCCCGCAGCGCCACTCGAGCGGCACATGCCCCTGCCCAGACCGGAGGAGTTACGTCTGGAGCGCGGGGCCGACGGACTCATCGTGCGGGTCAACGGCAGGTCGGTGCACGACTTCGTCGGCGATCTGACCCGCAGCCGCGGGCTGGAGTACCGTACGCGTCGGCAGGAACAGACCGACCTCGCCTTCTCGGACCAGAAAGCCGGTCCGGTTCTCTCCGTTCTCATGGACCGGAGGACCGGAAAGCTGTACGAGGGCGTCAACGACATGATCGCGGTTCCCGACGACCTGCATCCCCTGCTCCGCGAGCGCTTCGACGGACTGACGAACTGGTCCAGAGAGGTCGGCCCGTTCGACCACGGGCCGGATTACCCGCCCGGCGCGTTCCCGCACTTTTCCGAGCCGGGAACCCATGCCGAGGTCACCGCGGTGAACAAAGCACTTTTCGACCGCACCGCCCGGGGTGAGACCGTCACCCCTGCCACACTGCAGGAGTTCTACTTCGACAACCGCTGGATCAGGGTGGTCGACGATCTCGAACGGGCCCCGTGCTGCGCGAACTGCACGCACTTCTTGTACGATGTCCCTAATCCGGTCGAATACTATTCCCGCTATCCGCACGACGGCGTGACGGTGCCGAACTTCACGCCTCCGTACATTTGATGCCGAGGGATTCATGCGCATCACGATGGATGAACTCGAATACGACGAGAACCAGCGAGTTCTTTATCATGGAGCGCCGTATACGGGAACGGCGTGGGAGTTCTACGCCGATGGCGACGTGATGACGGAGCAGAACTTCTTCAAGGGGATTCCGCACGGAGTTTCGCGTGCTTTTTATCACGGCGGCCAGGCCGAGTCGGAGCGCGAGCACGAGTACGGCCGCCGGCACGGTCCGTGGCGCACCTGGCACGAGAACGGCCAGCTTGGGGAAGAGTTGATTTACGACCGTGGAAAGATCGTCTCGCGCGAGGCGTGGGCCGAGGACGGCACATCGGTCGATTGGTGATCGACGAGCCTGCCATCTCGGCAGGCGGCGCCTCGAGGAGGTGCAACACCTGGCGTCCCTGCTCACTGCCTGCGGACAGAACCTGACGTAAGGCCCCAGGCAGGAAGCCTCTCAGATGCCGATGGACGCCTCGGGCTGCATGAGGCGGCGGGCGGCCTCGGTGATGGAGCCGGAGAGCGACGGGTACACCGCGAACGTGTGGGCGAGCTGGTCTACAGTGAGCCGCTGCTGCACCGCCACGGAGACGGCCAGGATCAGCTCGGAGGCCCGCGGCGCCACCACGACCCCGCCCAGCACGATGCCGGTGTGCGGGCGGCAGAACAGCTTGACGAAGCCGTCGTTGAAGCCCTGCATCTTGGCGCGGGCGTTGGTGGCCAGCGGCAGCTTGACCACGTTGGCCTCGATCTCGCCGGCCTCGATCGAGCGCTGCGCCACGCCGACGGCGGCGATCTCGGGGTCGGTGAAGATGTTGGAGGCGACCGTCGCCAGCCGCAGCGGCTGGACCGCCTCGCCGAGCGCGTGCCAGACGGCGATGCGGCCCTGCATGGCGGCGACGGAGGCGAGCATGAGCACGCCGGTGCAGTCGCCGGCGGCGTAGACGCCGGGCGCGGACGTGCGCGAGACCTTGTCGACCTTGATGAAGCCGTTCCTGTCGAGCTGAACCCCGGCCTCCTCCAGGCCGATGCCGCCGGTGTTGGGCACCATGCCGACCGTCATCAGCGCGTGGGAGCCTTCGGCGGTGCGGCCGTCCTCGAGGGTGACCACCACGCCGTCGGCGGTGCGCTTGACGGAGGCGGCGCGCGAGCGGCCCATGACGTTCATGCCGCGCCGCCGGTAGACCTCTTCCAGCACTTCGGCGCCGTCTGCGTCCTCGTTGGGCATCATCCGGTCGCGGCTGGAGACGAGGGTGACCTCGGCTCCCAGGGAGCGGTAGGCGCCCGCGAACTCCGCGCCCGTCACGCCCGAGCCGACCACGATCAGGTGTTCGGGCAGCTCGTCGAGGTCGTAGAGCTGGCGCCAGTTCAGGATGCGCTCGCCGTCGGGCTCCGCGCCCGGCAGCACGCGCGGGGTGGCCCCGGTGGCGACGAGCACCACATCGGCCCTGATGGTGCGGTCGCCGGCCCTGACCACCTGCGGGTCGACGAGCCGCCCGCGCGCCTTGACGATCTCGACGCCCTCTGCGGCGACCCTGGTGGCGATGTCGGCCGACTGGGCCTGCGCCAGCTCCTTGACGCGCTTGTTGACCAGCGGCAGGTCGACGCTGGCCACGCCGATGTCGCCGTCGGGGCCGCCGGAGAAGGCGACGCCGAGCGAGGGCGCGTCGAGCAGGGCCTGCTTGCGGACGGAGGTCGCGATCAGAGTCTTGGACGGCACGCAGTCGGTGAGCACGCACGCGCCACCCGGGCCGTCCTGCTCCACCAGCGTGACCTCTGCGCCTAGTTGCGCGGCCACGAGTGCTGCTTCGTACCCGCCTGGCCCGCCACCGATGATCACGATCCTAGTCACGTGTCCTATTCTCCCGCATCGGCCGAGTCGCCTACGAACGGGGCGCCCCCCCTCGCGCTAGTCTTGTCTGCTGTGCCTGTCTACGCCGCCTACGGCAGCAACATGGACCCTGAGCAGATGGCGATGCGCGCCCCTCACTCTCCGATGCGCGGGGTGGGCTGGCTGCAGGGCTGGCGCCTGACGTTCGGGGGCGAGGACATCGGGTGGGAGGGCGCTCTCTCCACCATCGTCGAAGATCCCGACGAGCACGTCTTCGTCGTCCTCTACGACGTCCCCGAGTGGGACGAGAACTCCCTCGACCAGTGGGAGGGCGCGGCACGCGGCATGCACCACAAGGTGCGGCTGCGGGTGCAGACGCTCGAGGGCGAGGTCGTGGCCTGGTTCTACGTGCTCGACGGCTACGAGGGCGGCCTGCCGTCCGCCCGTTACCTGGGCATCCTGGCCGACGCCGCGGAGCGGGCGGGCGCCCCCGACGACTACGTCAAGGAGTTGCGGGGGCGCCCCTGCAAGTCGCTCGGCGACTAGCTGAGCGGCTGGTCCTTGGTCTCCTTCAGGGCGAAGACGTAGACCAGCGTGGAGATCAGCGCGAGCGCCGACATGTACCACGGGAAGAGCCCGGAGTTGCCGGCGTCCTTCAGCGCCGTGCCGATCAGCGGCGCGGTGCCACCGAAGATCGCGACGGTCAGCGAGTACGGGAACCCGGCTCCGGAGGCCCGCACCCTGGTCGGGAAGAGCTCGGAGTTGACCGCGGCCGAGATCGCCGTGAAGCAGCCGAGGAAGACCATGCCCACGCACTGGATGAGCAGCAGGCTCGCGAACGAGTTCGTCAGCATGCCGAGCAGCGGCACCGGCAGGAGGGTGAAGGCCAGGCCGAAGGTGATCAGCATCGGCCTGCGGCCGATCTTGTCCGACAGCATGCCGAGCAGCGGCTGCAGGATCATGAAGAACACCAGCGCGATCGTGCTCACGGTGAGCGAGTCGGCCTTGTCGAAGTTGACGTTCTGCTGCGCATAGGTCGGCAGGAACGTGGTCCACGTGTAGTACGCGACCGTGCCCGCCACCGTGATGCCGACGATGAGCGCGGCCTTGGTCGGGTAGCGGACCAGGAACTCGAACATGCGGGGGCGCTCGACCTCGCCCTTCTTGATCTCTTCGGCGACGGTGCTGGTCTCCTCGGCACCCTTGCGGATCCACAGGCCGACCAGGCTGATCACCGCGCCGACCACGAACGGGATGCGCCAGCCGTAGCTGTCCATGTCCCCTTCGGCCAGCGACGAGGCCAGCAGCGCGGCCAGGCCGGAGGCGAGGAGCTGGCCGATCGTGGTGCTCACGTACTGGAAGCTCGAGAACAGGCCGCGCCGGCCGGGAGGCGCGGACTCGACCAGGAACGTGGTGGCGGCGGCGAACTCGCCGCCGACCGACAGGCCCTGGATCAGCCTGGCCAGGGTGAGGACGATCGGCGCGAGGACGCCGGCGGCCGTGTAGGTCGGGGTGACCGCGAGCAGCAGTGAGCCGCCGCCCATCAGGACGATGGTGAACGTCATCGCGGCCTTGCGGCCGTACCTGTCGGCGAACGCGCCGACCAGCAGGCCGCCCAACGGGCGCATGAAGAAGCCCACGGCGAAGATCGCGAACGCGCTGAGCACCGGGACGAGCGGGTTGTCGGTCTTGGGGAAGACCTGCGGGGAGAAGTAAACGGTGAGGAACGAGTAGGTATACCAGTCGAACCACTCGACGACGTTGCCGATGCTGGCCGCCATGAGCTGACGGACGCGACTTCTGGGGATGCCGATCGGCGATTGAGCAAGGGGAGGGGTCGCCACGCGTGGCTCCTTTGCTGGCGAGTGCTGTGATGGCCTACTGTGCATGCGGACGTCCGAAACAGTCAAATGTCTGGATATATATTTACAAACCCGACACAGAAACGGCCTCACGTGGATGTTCTTGACCGGCGCCTCGTCGCTGCCCTTCAGGTCAACCCCCGGGCGGCGTGGGGCGAGATCGGCAGGGCCGTCGGCGAGCATGAACGCACGGTGGCACGCCGGTTGCAACGACTGATCGCCGAGGGCGTGCTCCGCGTCACCGCGATCTACGACGACCTGCGCTCCGGTCACGGGCGGCCCGTCCACCTGCACGTCCAGGTCCGGCCCGGCACGTCCCGGCAGGTCGCCGAGGCGCTGTCCGACCGGCCCGACACGCGCTCGGTCTACTCGCTGACCGGCGCCGCCGACCTCGGCTGCGAGCTGGTCTCCCCGTCCAGGGACCGCCTGCACGACATCCTGACCACGCAGATCACCGAGATCGACGGGGTGTTGCAGACGCGCACCCAGGTCGTCCTGCACACGTTCATGACCGTCGCCGAGTGGCACGCCCCCTACCTCACCGACCAGGAGGTGGCCGGGCTGCGCCCGGCTCCCGTCCGTAACTGCCTCCCCGACGAGGACGGCCTGTCACCGCTGGAGCGGGAGATCGCCGAACTGCTGGCCGCCGACGGGCGCATCGCCTTCACCACGATCGCCGAACGGCTGGACGTCTCCGTCCCGACCGCGCGCAAGCGGGTCGCCTCGCTGCTCGACCGGCGGCTCCTGCTGCTGCGGGCGGAGGTCGAGCCCGCGCTGCTCGGCCTGGAGGTGGAGGCCAAGCTCTGGCTCAAGGTGCGCCCGCACGGCCTCGACATGGTCGGCCAGACGCTGGCAGCGCACCCGAACGTCCGGTACTGCGCAGCCACCACCGGCACCCACTCGGTGATCGTCCAGGTGGCGGTCGCCCACGAGGCCGCCCTCTACCGCTTCCTGACCGGCGTCGTCGGCCCCCTCGACGAGGTCACCGACATGGACGTCACCCTCATCACCCGCGCCTACAAGCGCGGCCACCTCCACAAGTCCGGCCTGCTCACCTTGGAGAAGACCCCATGACACCAGCAGAGAAGGAAGTCGCCGAGCTCTGCGCGGAGCTGATCCGCGCCGACAGCAGCAACTACGGGGACGGCTCCGGCCCCGGCGAGCGCGCCGCCGCCGAGGTGGTCATGGCCAGGCTCGCCGAGGTCGGCGTCGAGTCCACCTACGTGGAGAGCGCCCCCGGACGCGGCAACGTGGTCACCCGCGTCGAGGGTGCCGACCCGTCGCTGCCCGCACTGCTCGTCCACGGCCACCTGGACGTGGTCCCCGCCAACGCCGCCGACTGGTCGGTCGACCCGTTCGCGGGCGAGGTGCGCGACGGCTACATCTGGGGCCGCGGCGCGGTGGACATGAAGGACATGGACGCGATGATGCTGGCCGTCCTGCGCCAGCTCAAGCAGGAAGGCCGCAAGCCGCGCCGGGACCTGGTCTTCGCCTGGGTGGCCGATGAGGAGGCGGGCGGCGTGTACGGCGCCAAGTACCTCACCGAGCACCACCCCGAGCTGTTCGAGGGCGTCACCGAGGCGATCAGCGAGGTGGGCGGCTACTCGCTGGAGGTGGACCCGTCGCTGCGGCTCTACCTGATCGAGACCGCGCAGAAGGGCCTCGGCTGGATGAAGCTGATCGCCGACGGCACGGCGGGGCACGGCTCGATGCTCAACTCCGACAACGCAATCACCGAGGTGGCCAAGGCCGTGGCCAGGATCGGTGCGCACGAGTGGCCCATCACGCTCACCCCGACGGTGCGCCGCTTCCTCACCGAGGTCGCCGACGCCTTCGGCGTGCCCTTCGACGAGACGGACCCCACGCCGATCCTCGACAAGATCGGGCCGCTCGTCCGCTTCGTCGGCGCGACGCTGAGCCACACCGCCAACCCGACCCAGCTCGGCGCCGGATACAAGGCGAACGTCATCCCCGGCCAGGCCACCGCCGTGGTCGACGGGCGCTTCCTGCCCGGCTTCGAGGACGATTTCTTCAAGACCATCGACTCGCTGCTCGGCCCGAACGTGCGCCGCGAGTTCGTGCACCACGACATCGCGCTGGAGACCACGTTCGACGGCGCCCTGGTCGAGTCGATGATCGCGGCGCTGAAGGCCGAGGACCCGACCGCGCGGGCGGTGCCGTACTGCATGTCGGGCGGCACGGACAACAAGACGTTCTTCGCCGACCTGGGCGTGCGCGGGTTCGGGTTCGTGCCGCTGCGGCTGCCCGCCGACATGGACTTCGCGTCGATGTTCCACGGCGTGGACGAGCGGGTGCCGGTGGAGGCGCTGCAGTTCGGGGTGCGAGTGCTCGACAGGCTGCTCCTAAACTACTGAAGGTGACAAACGACGCCTACTCCCTCGCCGGTACGGCCGCCGCGGCGCTGAAGGCCGCCACGGGTCTCGACTCCTTCGACGTGGCCCTCGTCATGGGGTCCGGCTGGGTCCCGGCGGCCGACGCGCTCGGCGCGACCGTGGCCGAGATCCCCTTCACCGACCTGCCCGGCTTCGCGGCCCCCGCCGTCGCGGGGCACGGCGGCAAGATCAGGGTCGTCCGCACCGAAGCCGGGCGGTCGGCCCTCGCCTTCCTCGGCCGCAGCCACCTCTACGAGGGCCGCGACGTCGAGTCGGTCGTCCACGGGGTGCGCACGGCCGCGGCGGCGGGGGTCGGCACGGTCGTGCTGACCAACGCGGCGGGCGGGCTGCGTCCCGAGACGCAGAACGTCGGCGACCCGGTGCTGATCAGCGACCACATCAACATGACGGGCGCCAACCCGATCACCGGCACCACGTTCCTCGACCTCACGGAGGTCTACTCGCGGCGGCTGCGCGCGCTCGTGCGCGAGGTCGACCCGGAGATCGCCGAGGGTGTCTACGCCGCCTTCCGCGGCCCCACCTACGAGACTCCCGCCGAGATCCGCATGCTGCGCACGCTGGGCGCCGACCTGATCGGCATGTCCACCGTGCTGGAGGCGATCGCGGCCCGCGAGGCCGGCCTGGACGTGCTCGGCATCTCGCTGGTCACCAACCCGGGGGCGGGCCTGGCGAGCGAGCCGCTCAACCACGAGGAGGTCCTGGAGGTCGGCCGGGCCACGGCCGCCCGGATGGGCGTCCTGCTGGCCAAGATCGTCGATCGGCTGTGAGCGGCGACCTCGTCCGGCGGGCCAGGCAGTGGCTCGTCCAGGACCCCGACCCCGAGACCCGGGCCGAGCTCTCCGACCTGCTGGACCGAGGTGACCTGGAGGCGCTGGGCGAGCGCTTCGGCAGCAGGCTCGAGTTCGGCACGGCGGGTCTGCGCGGCGAGCTGGGAGCCGGGCCGAACCGGATGAACCGGGTCACCGTCATGCGGGCCGCCGCCGGGCTGGCCGCCGTCCTCGGCCCGGGCAAGCACGTCGTCATCGGCTACGACGCCAGGCACAAGTCCGACGTGTTCGCCCGCGACACCGCCGCGGTGCTGACCGGGGCGGGGTTGCACGCCTCGCTGCTGCCGGGCCCGCTGCCGACGCCCGTGCTGGCCTTCGCCGTCCGCCACCTCGGCGCCGACGCGGGGGTCACGGTGACGGCCAGCCACAACCCGCCCCGCGACAACGGCTACAAGGTCTACTGGGGCGACGGCTCCCAGATCGTGCCGCCGGTCGACCGCGAGATCTCGGCCGCCATCGACGCCGTCGGGCGCGTCGACGAACTGCCGCTCAACGGCCCCGGCACGCTGACCGAGCTGAGCGACGGCATCATCGACGACTACCTCGACGCGGTCACCGCGCTGCCGCTCGGCGACGCCCGCGCGCTGCGGGTGGCCTACACGCCGCTGCACGGCGTGGGCGGGGCGACCCTGACCGGCGCGTTCCTCGCGGCCGGGTTCGAGAGCCCGATGTCGGTCGAGGAGCAGCGCGAGCCCGACCCCGACTTCCCCACGGTGCCCTTCCCGAACCCGGAGGAGCCGGGCGCGATGGACCTCGCCATCGCCCTCGCCACCAAGTCCGGGGCCGACCTCGTCATCGCCAACGACCCCGACGCCGACCGGTGCGCGGTGGCCGTACCGCTGGGCGACGGCTCCTGGCGCATGCTGACCGGCGACGAGGTGGGCGGCCTGCTCGCCGAGCACGTGATCACGCACACGTCCGGCGACCGCATGGTGGCCACCACGATCGTGTCGTCCACCCTGCTCGGCAAGATCGCCCGCGCGCACGGCGTTCGCTACGGCGAGACGCTCACCGGCTTCAAGTGGATCATCAAGGCGGGCCCCGGGCTGGTCTTCGGCTACGAGGAGGCGATCGGCTACAGCGTCGGCTCCGACTCCGGTCTGCCGGTCCACGACAAGGACGGCATCGGCGCCGCCCTCACGGTCGCCGGCATCGCCGCCACCGCCAGGCGCGCCGGCCGCACCCTCCTCGACCTCCTCGACGACCAGGCCCGGCGCTACGGTCTGCACGCCACCACCCAGCTCTCGGTCAGGGTGGACGACCTGTCACTGATCGCCGGCGGTGAGCACCGCGCGCCCGCCGAGCGTCGCCGGC